>DATATS010000156.1:0-20190 GCA_036268675.1 Pseudolabrys sp. | reverse complement strand
GGGCGACTGGGGCGGATGGCGCGTGCCAGGCGCCGAGTACGACCGCGATCCGCACCGGATCGAATGGCAGGCTCGCCTCATCGCCTCGACACCGGCGCTGCGTCAGATCGCCAAGGAGCTGTTCGCCATGGTCGCGGACTCGCCGCATGACGCGCCCCGGGCGCTGGAGGACTTGGCGCGCAAGGTCGCCGCCGTCGAGCGCTTCCTGGCCGAGGTTCCCGAACCGGAAACCCAGACCACCGCGGCCAACGTCGCCTAGGGGGCCGAATAAGACGCGGACAGTGGCGCGGGGGCGGCCGCGTCGCTAAATCGTCGGGATGCGCACAGACACGCCCCAGCCGATCCATCTCTCCGACTATCGCGCGCCAGACTTCCTGGTCGACGAGGTCCACCTCGACGTCGACCTCGCCCCCAACACGACGCGGGTGAAAGCGCGCCTGGCGGTGCGCCGCAATGGCGATCACGACCGGCCGCTGACGTTCAACGGCGAGCGGCTGAAACTGGTCTCGGCCGCCATCGACGGACGTGCGTTGGGGCCGGCCGACTATGAACTCGACGATGAGTTCCTCACCATCGCCGCGCCGGGCGCCGCCTTCTCGCTGGAGACCGAGGTCGAGATCGACCCCGAGGGCAACAAGGCGCTGGAAGGGCTCTACATGTCCGCCGGGCGCTTCTGCACCCAGTGCGAGGCCGAGGGCTTCCGCAAGATCACCTACTTCCCCGACCGGCCGGACGTGCTGGCGCGCTTCACCGTGCGGATCGAAGGCGAGCAGACTTTCCCTCACCTGCTCTCGAACGGGAACCTGATCGAGTCAGGCGAACTGGCGGGCGGCCGTCACTACGCGGTCTGGAACGACCCCTTCCCCAAGCCTTGCTACCTGTTCGCCCTGGTGGCCGGCGAGCTCGACGTGCTGGAAGACAAGCTCGTCACCATGACCGGCCGCACGGTCGACCTGCGCATCTATGTCGACCCTGGCATGGCACCCCGCGCCTCCTACGCCATGGATGCGCTGAAGCGCTCGATGACCTGGGACGAGCAGACCTTCGGCCTGGAGTACGACCTCGACCTCTTCATGATCGTCGCCGTGCGCGACTTCAATTTCGGGGCGATGGAGAACAAGGGGCTGAACATCTTCAACTCCTCGCTGCTGCTTGCCGACCAGGAGACCGCCACCGACTACGACTACGAGCGCATCGAGAGCGTTATCGCGCACGAATATTTCCACAACTGGACCGGCGATCGCATCACCTGCCGCGACTGGTTCCAGCTCTGCCTCAAGGAGGGCCTGACGGTTTTCCGCGATCAGGAATTTTCTTCCGACATGCGCTCGCGCGCGGTCAAGCGCATCTCCGATGTGCGCGGCCTGCGCGCAACGCAATTCGTTGAGGATGCGGGGCCGCTTGCGCATCCCGTCAGGCCGGAAACCTATAAGGAAATCAATAACTTCTATACAACAACGGTATACGAAAAAGGCGCCGAGGTGGTGCGCATGGTGAAGACGCTGATCGGCGCGGAGAAATTTCGCGCCGGCATGGATCTTTATTTCAAGCGCCACGACGGCCACGCGGCGACGGTCGAACAATTCATCCAGTGTTTCGCCGATGCGAGCGGGCGCGACATGACGCAATTCATGCGCTGGTATTCGCAAGCCGGCACGCCGGAACTCACGGTCAGCACACGCTTCGATTCAACACGCAAAATCTACACGCTCGATTGCAGGCAAAGCATCCCGCCGACGCCGGGTCAGGCGACGAAAGAGCCGATGGTCATTCCGCTCGGCGTCGGGCTGCTCGGCAGCGACGGCGCCGACCTGCCCCTGTCGCTGGCCAAAGGCGGCACGATTGACCATGGCGTGTTGGTGTTGAGCGAGCCGGCCGCGACCTTTGAATTCAGCGGCATCTCCGAACGGCCGGTGCTATCGATCAACCGCGGTTTCTCCGCACCGATCAAGGTCGAAAGCGATCTTACCGGCGACGACCTTGTTTTCCTGGCCGCCCATGACAGCGATGCGTTCAACCGCTGGCAGGCATTGCAAACCGCCTCGATGCGGCTGCTGATCGAAAACGTTTCGTTGTTGCGCGCCGGCAAATTGCCGCGCGACGACGATAAACTGATCGCCGCCATCGCAGCCATTGTCGACGACACCACCCTTGAGCCGGCGTTTGTCGCGCTTGCGCTCGTACCCCCGGGCGAAGGCGACGTGGCGCACCAGATCGGCCGCGACATCGATCCGGATGCCATTCACAACGCGCGCGAAGCCTTGCGCGCCGCGATCGGCCAACAGATCGGCAAAGCACTGGCCAGGACCTATGAGCGGATGACGATACCGGGCGCTTACTCACCCGACGCGAAAAGCGCCGGACGGAGAGCGCTGCGGAATATTGCGCTCGATCTTCTGGCTGTGACCGGGGCGCCGGACGGCATTGCGCGCGCGATGCGCCAGTATGAAGCTGCGGACAATATGACCGACCGCATGGCGGCGCTGGCGGCGCTGGCGTTCTATGGCGGATCCGAGCGGGAAAGAGCGCTTCCCGATTTTTACCGACGCTACGCTGGCGAGGCACTGGTGATCGACAAGTGGTTCTCACTGCAAGCGATGTCTCCGCAGAGCGGGACATTGGCCACGGTCCATGCGCTCACGACACATCCGGATTTTTCCATCAATAATCCCAATCGCGTGCGCGCGCTGATCGGGGCCTTCGCGCAGGCGAACCCGACCCAATTCAACAAGGCGGACGGGTCCGGCTACGACTTCGTCGCTGAGTGCATTCTTGAAATCGACGGGAAAAATCCGCAAGTCGCGGCCCGTCTCGCGACTGCATTTCGGAGTTGGCGCACCATGGACGCGCCGCGGCGCAAGGCAGCCGAAGCGGCGCTGAGCCGTATTAAAGCAGCGCCTGCATTGTCGCGCGACGTCGCCGATATCGTGGAACGCGCGCTCGCCGCGGCATAAAAGCCAGCAAAACACGCACATTCACGTTGACTGGTCGCCATGCCGCGGGCCTCGCTTAGCCGTTGCCCGCTCAGTGTTATTTGTGGGTAACGATTTATAAATATTTGACTTTGGACTCTCGACAAACCAACGCCCATCGATTCCAATCGGCACTGATTCGGAAAGCGATGCGGCACATCCTTACCGTCTCAGGGTGATTGGGGAAATTCCAAACGGAGGCCGTCAATGGCGCGCGCCGAAGTGGCGAGTGCGTCTGCACGCCCGGATTCGATCAGAGGGCTCGCGCAGTCGATCGCCAAGCCGGCCTATCGCCGGCTGCTGACGGCGGAGCCATTGCTCCGTCGGGCGGTCCCGGTGCTCATTATTGCGTTTCTCGCCACCATTTGCGTGGGCGCAGCCGTGCAGGTGCTTGACCACCGCCGGCAAACTCTCAATGACATGGCTGTCACGCTCGATGCGGTCGCCGATCTCGCCGCAGTGCGCCTGCAAGCCCTGCCGACCAACGCCGCGCGCCTCCCGCAGGATATGCTTGCACGCGCGCTGCCGCCGTGGGCGACCGCCGCCGGACGGCGTTTCATTATGACCGATGCCCAGGGCATGGTCGCGGCCGCTGTTCCAGCAGACACCGCCGCCATTGGCCGCCGCCTGATCGACCTTCTGGGCGCGACACAGGCCCTCACCACATTCGGCGCCGATGCCGGCGTCATGGAAATCACTTTGCCCGACCAAACCCGGGCGCTCGCGACGGTGCGCATGTTAAAGCGCCCGTTCGGCGAGATCGCCGCGGTGCAATCGCGCAGCGCGACGCTCGCCTCCTGGCGCTCGCTCACCGCATTGACGATCACGCTGTCAGCCACAACCGGCTTCGTCGTGCTGATCCTCGGCTTTGCCTTTCATTGGCAGGCGACGCGCGCGCGCGAAGCCGACATGATCTATGAGACCGTGCGCAGCCGCATCGACACGGCGCTCAATCGCGGCCGTTGCGGGCTGTGGGACTGGGACCTCGCGCGCGGCCGCATCTTCTGGTCGCAGTCGATGTTCGACATTCTCGGCCTGCGCGCCAAGGACGATCTGCTGCCGTTCGGCGAGGTCAGTGCGCTCACCCACCCGGACGATCTCCATCTCTACGATCTTGCAGCCGAGCTTTCTGAAGCGAGGGCGAGCACGGTCGATCACGCCTTCCGCATGCGTCACGCCGACGGCCATTGGGTATGGCTGCGCGCGCGCTGCGAACTGGTGCGGCAACCGGGCGAGCCCGGCATGCACCTGATCGGCATTGCCGTCGACATCACAGAACAGAAGAGCCTGGTCGAAAAGACGGTTGCCGCCGACATGCGCCTTCGCGACGCCATCGAGACGATCCCCGAAGCCTTCGTAGTGTGGGACGCCGACAACCGGCTGGTGTTGTGCAATTCGAATTTCCAGGAGTTGCACAATCTGACCGACGAGGCGATCGGCGTCGGCGCATCCTATGAAGCCGTGGTCGCTGCCGGCCGCCAGCCGGTGGTGCGCAGCAAGATCATCGCCGGTGGCCCCAATCTGCCGGGTGCGCGCACCTTCGAGGCGCAGCTCGAGGACGGCCGCTGGCTGCATATCAGCGAGCGCCGCACCAAGGACGGCGGTTATGTTTCCGTCGGCACCGACATCACCGCGCTCAAGACGCATGAAGAAAAGCTGATGCACAGCGAGAAGCGCCTGATGGCGACGGTTGCCGACGTGCGCGCGTCTCAGCAGCGGCTCGGCGAACTGGCCGAAAAATATGCCGCCGAGAAAACTCGCGCCGAGGAAGCCAATCAGGCAAAATCGAAGTTCCTCGCCAATATGAGCCACGAGCTGCGCACCCCGCTCAACGCCATCATCGGCTTTTCCGAGATCATGGAATCGGGGATGTTCGGACCTCTCGGCGCAGAGAAGTACAATGAATATTGCAGCGACATTCGCAGCAGCGGCGAATATCTCCTCGACGTCATCAACGACATTCTCGACATGGCCAAGATCGAAGCCGGCCGCATCCGCCTCGAATTCGAGGAGCTCGATCTCGACACAACCCTGTCGGAAGCCATGCGTGTGGTCTCCGCGCGCGCGCAGGACAAGCAGCTGGCGCTCGTTGCAAAGATCTCTCCCGACCTCGGCCTGCGCGCCGACCGGCGTGCGCTCAAGCAGATCGTGCTCAATCTGCTGTCAAATGCAGTGAAGTTTACGCCTGCAGGCGGCCGCGTCACCGTGCGTGGGCGCGCCGCCGATCAGTGCATCATGCTCTCGATCGCCGATACCGGCATCGGGATCGCAAGGGACGCGCTGGCTCGCCTCGGCCGGCCGTTCGAGCAGGTCGAAAGTCAGCTCACCAAGAGCCACCAGGGCTCGGGGCTGGGCTTGGCAATTGCAAAATCTCTCATCGAATTACACGGCGGTCATATGCGCATCCGCTCGACGCTCGGCAAAGGCACGCTTGTTGTGGTGCGCCTGCCGCTGCGGCCGCAATGTCCATTGCCGCGTGAAGAGGCGGCCTGACCGCTTCCCGATTAAGGCGCCTCGCCCAAAATCCGCACGAAGCTTTCGCGCACTTTTGCCTGTGTCTCGATCAGCGTCGCATCGAGCGTGGCGAAGTCCGGCACGTCGGCGGCACGCGCCAGCAGGCGCAGCAGCCCTGCGCCCGCAGTCTTTGCGTCGAATGCGCCCGGCAGGCATAGCCGAAGGATTTGCGTCAGATCCTGATAAAGCTGCACCGCCGGACGCAGGATTTCGGCATCCTCCGCCGCCAGCAAACGCAGGCGCCGGGCCTTGTCGAGCACGCCCGCGGTTGAGGTATCGAGAATGTCCGGTTCGCGATGAGCGTGCACGAGCTGCAAATATTGCGCGATAAATTCGATGTCGATCAATCCGCCAGCGGCGTATTTGAGGTCCCAGCGCTCACGATCGCTCTTTTCGCTGGCAATCGCGCCGCGCATTTCAACGACGTCGCCTGCGACCTGCGCCGCGTCGCGCGGACGCCGCAGAATATCGTGGATGACCCGCTGCACGCGCGCGCCAAAGGCAGACGACGCCGAAACCACCCGCGCGCGAGTGAGGGCCATGTGTTCCCAGGTCCAGGCTTCGGTCTCCTGATAGGCGGCAAAGCCGGCAAGCTGCGTGGCGAGCGGGCCAGCGCGGCCTGACGGACGCAGGCGCATATCCACCTGATAGAGCGCGCCGTGATTTGTCTGCGCGGTCAGTGCATTGATCAGCCGCTGTGTCAGCCGCGCGAAATATTGCGCGCCGTAGAGTTTTCGCTTGCCGCCGGACTCAGGGCTGCCCTCATCGAATTCGTAAATCAGGATCAAATCGAGATCGGAGGTCGCCGTCATTTCACGGCCGCCGAGCTTGCCCATGGCCAGCACAGCCGTTTGTTCGCCCCGCATATGACCGTGCGTCGTCGCGAAACTGGCGGCAACCGCGCGATGCACGGCGCGGATCACGGCCTCGGCGAGGCGCGCGAAGGCTTCGCCCGCCTGCCGCGCGGTCACCGTTCCCGACAGGACGCGCACGCCAGTGAGGAACATATATTCCAGCCCGAACATGCGGATGCGCTCGAGCAGGTCCTCGTCGTAACGCGATTGCGCGAGCGCGGCGTCGAGGCGTTTCGCCAATTCCTTGTCGTCGGGCAGTGCGCCGAAGAAGCTTGGATCGACCAGCGCATCCATCGCCTCTGGATTGCGCGCCAGCGTGTCGGCCAGCCTCGGCGCGATGCCGAGCACAAATACAGTAAGCGCGATGAGATTGGCATTCTGCGTGAGCAGGGACAAAAGCCGCGCCGCGCCATGCAGATTGGCCAGGAAGCGGTCGAACAGCACTAGCGTTGCGCCCGGATTATCAGTGCGCGCCACGTGTTCGAGCAGCACGGGCAGCAATTCCACCAGATGGCTGCGGGCCGTCTCGCCCCGTAGCGAGCGATGCTCGCCGGCAAGCCACTGCCGCACGATGCCGGAGGCTTCAAGGGGCGCACGGAAGCCGAGTTCGGCAAGCCGGTCCAATGTCTTGCGGTCGTCGGAGTCGGGGGGAAATACGAGCGCCGGTCTGTCCGCGCCCGGGGTCTTCTCGAACAGATGCACGTAGTGACGCTGCACGCGATCCAGATGATCGAGCAGAACTGCGGCGAACGCGTCGCGGCTAGCAAATCCAAGAAAGCGCGCGAAGCGTTCGAGATCGGCGCGCTCTGCCGGCAGAACCTGCGTCTGCTCGTCATTGACCATCTGCAGGCGGTGTTCGACCGTGCGCAGAAATACGTACGCCGCCTTCATGTCATCGCGGGCAGTCGCGTCGATCCAACCATCCTTCGCCAGCTGGTCGAGTGTCGTGAGCGTGTCGCGGTCGCGCAGGCGCGCATTACGACCGCCCGCGATCAACTGCTGTGTTTGCGCGAAGAATTCGATTTCGCGGATGCCGCCGCGGCCGATCTTGATGTTGTGGCCTTCGACGGCGATCGCGCCGTGCCCGCGATAGGCGTTGATTTGGCGCTTCATGGCTTGCACGTCGGCGACGGCAGCAAAATCGAGATATTTGCGCCAAATGAACGGCGACAAGTCGTTGAGCAGGGCCTCGCCCGCGGCGATGTCGCCTGCACAGGCGCGCGCCTTGATGAGCGCCGCACGTTCCCAATTCTGGCCAGAGCTCTCGTAGTAGGACAGCGCAGCCTGGGTCGAAATCGCGATTGCGGTCGAGGCCGGATCGGGCCGCAGCCGCAAATCGGTGCGGAATACATAGCCGTCGCCGTCGCGCTCTTGCAGCAGTTTCACCAGACGCTGCGTCGCCCGCACGAACAGCGTTGCTGTCTCGGCGTCCTTGGGAACCGCCGGCGCGCAGGAATCGTAAAGGACGATGAGATCGATATCGCTCGAATAATTGAGTTCGAACGCCCCCATCTTGCCCATGGCCAACACGATGTAGCCGCTGCCGGCCTGCGGATTGCCTTTGTCCTTCGGTATGAGCCGGCCGTCACGCGCGGCTTCCGCGAGCACGAAGCGCGCGGCAGCATCCACCGCGCAGTCGGCGAGATCCGTGAGCGCACGGGTTGCCCGCATCACCGGCCAGACGCAGCCGATGTCGGCGAGCGCAATCAGGAGCGCGGCTTCCGCCTTCATCCTGCGAAGCAGCCGCATCGCGCGGGCCATGTCCAAGGTCGCGGCCATGGCACTCCTGGTCTCGGAAAGCAGCGTCGTCAGGTGCCGTTCGGGGTCGGCTCCCAGTAACCGAAACAGCCGTTCGGGATCGCTGCTGGCGAGTTCCCAAAGATAAGGTGAGTTTTCCGCCAGGCTTTCGAGCAGTGTCCAGACGATATGGCGCTCCGACAGCAGCACCTTGAGCGGCTTGGCCTCGGCCGGCGGCAGACCGTCAAGCCAGGCGACAACACGCGATCGCGCGGCTTTGGCATCGGCTGGAGTCGGCGCCGTCACGATGCGTTCGGCCAGCGTTGTTCCTGCCGTGGGTGCTTCTTTGGGAGCCTTTGCAGGCATTGAAGCCTTGCGCGCGGACATCGTACGCGCGAGCGTCTTGCGCGTGGGCGTCTTGCGCGTGGGCCTTTTGTGCGCTGCGCCCTTGCGTCCGGTCTTCTTCGATTTTGCGGGTCGCTTCATCCCGCACTCTGTACCGGCCCTCCCCGCGGCAAGGCAATGATGCTTTTCAGCCCGGGCTCGTTATCCTCCAGCATCAATTCGCCGCCATGCAGTCGCGCCACCGCCGATGCGAGGCTCAAACCTAGCCCCGAGCCCGGCTGCGAGCGGCTCTGCTCCAGCCGGACAAACCGCTCGACCACGCGCCCGCGATCGGCAACCGGGATGCCCGGGCCGCCGTCGGCGACCGTGAGCAGGATGCGATCTCCCTCGCTGAGCGCACGCACCACGATTTCCGGCGTCGCGCCGTTGACGGCGGGCTCCTGCGGCGCGGCGTATTTGATGGCGTTATCGACCAGATTGGCCAACGCCTGGCTGACCAGTTCGCGGCTCCCCTTCACGCGCGTAGGCACGTCGGCCTCCACTTTCAGCGCAATGCCCTTCTCCTCGGCAAGTGGCTCGTACAATTCGCCGATGTCATGGGCGATTTCGGCGGCGTCGAACTCGCCGACGTCGTCACGCACCTGGCCGGACTCCGCGCGTGCAATCATCAGAAGCGCGTCGAAGGTGCCGATCAGCCCCTCGGATTCCTCGATGGTTTGCTCGAGCGCGGCGCGATATTCGGTCTCGCTCTTGCCGGCGCGCAGCGCATCCTCGGCGCGGTTGCGCAGCCGCGTAAGCGGCGTCTTGAGGTCGTGGGCAATATTGTCGGAAACCTCTTTGAGGCCGCGCATCAACGCTTCGATGCGCTCAAGCATGGCGTTGAGATTTTCCGCGAGCCGATCGAGCTCGTCGCCCGTGCCGGCGACCGGCAGCCGCTCGCCAAGATCGCCTTCCATGATGGAGCGCGTGGTTTCGGTCATAGCGTCAACCCGGCGCAGCACGCGCCGGGTGACGAACAGCCCGCCGACGAGGCCCAGCACAATAACGATGGCGACCGACCAGCGTCCGGCGGCAAGCACGATATGATAGATGCGCTCGCGTTCCTCGAGATCGCGGCCGACCAGCAGGCGGAAGCCGCCGGGGAGCTGGAACACGCGCACCAGGGCTTCATGCGGCGTGTGCTTGGCGCCCTCGGTTTCGTCCAACCGCCGGTAGACCGTTTCGGTCCATCCTGGATTGTCGAGGATCCCGGGCTGGAGCGCCGTGACGTTGCCGGCGAGCGCCTCGCCGGTGAACGTCGTGACGAGATAGAGGCTCGATCCTGGCCGGCGCGCACGCGCGTCGACCACGATCACCAATCGCCGGATGCCGCCCTGCCGATATTGCTCGGACAGGCCGGTGATCTCCGCGTTGACGGTATCGGTGATCTGCTCGGTGATCAGGCGGCGGGTATTGAGAGCGAAATAACCCAGCAGAAACGCCGCAAACAGCGCGAACACGGTCAGATAGACCAGCGTCAGCTTGAATGTCGTCGTCCGAAAAAGCTTACCGAGCGCCGTCACGGATCATGTATCCCGTGCCGCGGACTGTATGTAATAGCGGCTGGGAGAAACCTTTATCGATTTTCGAACGTAAACGCGAGATGTGAACGTCAATGACATTGGTTTGCGGGTCGAAATGGTAATCCCACACGTTTTCCAGCAGCATGGTGCGGGTGACGACGTGCCCCGCGTGCTTCATCAGGTATTCCAGCAGCCGGAATTCGCGCGGCTGTAGCGAAATCTCGTCCTCGCCCCGGCGCACCTGATGCGATAGCCGATCGAGCGCAAGATCGCCCACGCGCAGCACGGTTTCCTCCTGGCGAGACCCGCGCCGGCGCGAGAGCACCTCGACGCGGGCCAGAAGTTCGGTGAATGAGTAAGGCTTGGGCAGGTAGTCGTCGCCACCGGCGCGCAGACCCTTGACGCGGTCGTCGACCTGGCCGAGCGCCGATAGGATCAGCGCGGGCGTCTCGATGCCCTTTTCTCGCAGGGTTCCAATGACCGACAGCCCGTCGCGCTTGGGCAGCATGCGATCGACGATGAGCACGTCATATTGGCCGTCGAGCGCCATGGCCAAACCGTCCTCGCCGTCGGTGACGGCGTCCGCGACATGCCCGACCTCGCGGAACGCCTTGACCAGATAGTTGGCGGCGTCGCGGTCGTCCTCGATGACCAGAAGGCGCATGGTGACCCGATCCGGTTGCACATCGGGCGGCCGGCCCGATGCACGCTGCCCGTTGATATCCGCATATGTGGGCATCGGTCACACCACTTCCAGAAAATTCGGGCTCTCGTCAATCGCCCGCTTCGATCGCACCCATGTTCCGTCAGTCACATCGCGCCTTCATTTGGCGCTGATCGCCCTATTCGTACGCGAAGGGGTAGCGGTTTTACCCGCTACCCCTTCAACGACCCCACCCCAGCGGGGGCGACGGATGCCAGGGTTGGAGCTGTGGCCGGACACACAGACGAGCCGTTACGACCCGCCCGCTCCGGGAAAAAGGCGGGACGGGCGCGAGGCCCGTCCCGTTGAGGTCGTACCGCCAGCGGGGGCGACGGATGCCAGCGGAACGCCCCCAAACCTTCAATTCTCATGCGCACGACGCTGTCAAAAAACCCATTCACGATTTTCGCAGGATCATGCGCGTCAACCATTGCCGACCGGCAAGGCGACGAAACGGGTGTTGTCACCAGACTTCACCCGCATCAGAACGGTACGCTTGCCGTCCGAACGCGCGCTGCCGATCATCTTGCGCACCTCCGCCGGCGTCGAAACCGCTTTGCCTGCGACCTCGAGGATCACATCACCGGTGGTGAAGCCGTGGTCGGCCGCAACGCCAGAGGAATCGATGGCGGTGACGACAACACCATCACTTCCGGCGCCGGCGACCCGGCTTGCTGGCGCCAGCGTGAGGCCGAGCTTGGCCAGATTGGTGCTGTCCTCTTCATTCTTCTCGCGATTGGAATTCGCGTTGTTTGCTTCCTGCTGCTTCGGCATTTCGCCGAGCGTCAGGGTCAGCGTCTTTTCCTTGCCATTGTGCAGAACCGAAAGCTTGACCGAGCTCTTCGGCGCCAGCGCGCCGATCCTCTTTGCAAGATCGCGGGCGTCTTTGACGTCCTTGCCATCGACCGCCATGATCACGTCGCCGGCTTCGATACCGGCTTTCTTGGCCGGGCTGTCGGCCTGCGGCTCTGCTACGAGAGCGCCTTCCGCCTTCTTCAGGCCAAGGCTGTCGGCGATGTCGGCTGTGACCGGCTGAATTTGAACGCCGATCCAGCCGCGCGTGACCGAACCGTGTTCCTTCAACTGCGCAATCACGCTCTTGACCGTGGTGGCCGGAATGTCGAAGGCGATGCCGACCGAACCGCCGGAAGGCGAGAAGATCGCGGTGTTGACGCCGATCACGTTGCCTTCGGTGTCGAAGCTCGGTCCACCGGAATTTCCCTTGTTCACCGGCGCGTCGATCTGGATGAAATCGTCATAGGCGCTGGCACCAATATCGCGGCCACGCGCCGAGACAATGCCGGCGGTGACGGTGCCGCCAAGGCCGAACGGATTTCCGACTGCAATCACCCAATCGCCGATACGCGGGCTCTTGTCAGACAGCTTCACATAGGGGAATGGACCACCGTCGACCTTGATCAGCGCGAGGTCCGTGCGCGGATCGGTACCGATGACCTTGGCCTTATGGATATTGCCGTCGTCGGTGGTGACCTGAACGCTTTCGGCTTTCTCGACCACGTGATTGTTGGTCACGGCGAAGCCGTCGGCGGTGATGAAGAAGCCGGAACCCTGGCCGGTGATGATGTTATGGCCGTGCCCGTGCGGCAGGCCCTGCGAACCGTTCGGCATGTCTGGCATGCCGAAGCGGCGGAAGAACTCGCGCAGGCCCGGCGGAATTTCGTTACTGTTCAGACCGTCGGTCTGCGGCCCACCGTCAACTTTGACGCGGACCGACATGACAGCCGGCTTCACCTTCTCGACGATGTCGGCAAATCCGATCGGGGCCGGTAGCGTGTGGGCCTGCTCGGTCAGATTTTGCGCCATCGCGCCCGCATAGCGGCCGTGGAAATTGATGGCGGGCGCAACAATAAGCGCGGCGGCGCTGAGACTGGCGATGGTGGCGGCGAGCAGGATGGCGCGGCGGGCGGGAAAAGAGTGCCGCTTTTTGGAAGTCTTTTTGGGATTTTTGGGAGCGGAAATAACGCTCGGGTTCATCAAGCAATCTCCATCCGGATTCGGGATATGGCGCATGGCGCGCCGCTTCGAATACAAAGATGAAGGGACGAGCCTTACTGCGTCCTGTCGGAGGGATTAAACTTTTGTAAGGTGTAAATATTTTTTATGTTGAAAATCGGCAGACGAAACAATGCTCAATCGCCGCCGCCCTTGACCAAAGCCGAAAGCCTGCGCTGTTCTGTCGCGCTGAGTTTCTTCACCGGCGTCGTCACGGCTCTGCGCCGGCGCGCCATCACGATGAGCGCGATGACGCCGGCCATGAGCGCCGCCGGTGGCAGGCCCCAAAGCAGCAAAGTGCGCCGCTCGAAGCGCGGCTTCAGCAGAACGAATTCGCCGTAGCGCGCGACCACAAAATCGAGCACCTGCGAATCGCTGTCGCCCGCGGTCAGCCGCTGGCGAACCAGGACGCGCAAATCATGGGCGAGCGGGGCCGCGGAATCGTCGATGTCCTGGTTCTGGCAAACGAGGCAACGCAGTTCCTGCGACAAATGCCGGGCGCGTGCCTCCAGCACTGGGTTCTTCAAAATCTCGTCCGGCTGCACCGCAAGCGCGGTTCGTGGAGCCATGAGCGCAGCCAACAGAATGACCAGTGCGAGCGCCCGCATCGCGCCTACTCCGCCGCCTGCAATGCAGGCTTTGCCGCCGATTTTTTTCCCGGCCGCGGAGCGCCAACGCGCAAGCGGCGGTCGGACAGCGACAACGCGCCGCCCAGCATCATGATGACCGCGCCGAGCCAGATCAGCATCACCATCGGCTTGTAATAGAGCCGGATCGCAATCGACCCATCGTCATTGACATCGCCGAGCGACAGATAGAGCTGGTTGGGACCGCGTATCATCAACGCCGCCTCATTGGTCGTCGTCTGGCGCGAGGCAAAGGTACGCCGCGACGGCTCCATCGTGCCAATCGCTACGCCGCCGCCGCGCACGCTGAAACGCGCGACCTGCGCGATGTAATTCGGACCACGCGTCTGGTGCAGGCCGTCGAAGCTCAGTTCATAGCCGGAAAGCGATACGGTCTGGCCCGGCTTGAGCGCGACGATGCGTTCGGTGCCCCAGGTGCCGGCGCAGACGATGCCGAGCATCGAGACCGCGAGGCCGAAATGCGCGATCGCCGTTCCCCAGGTCGAGCGCGGCAGGCCGGCGGCGCGCTGGCGAACGATTGCCAGTGGGCTCCGGAACAGACCGATGCGTTCGACCAGATCGGTTATCGCGCCGGCCATCACGAAAAATGCCAGACCAACGCCGAATGGCGCCAGAACCGATTGGCGGCCGGCGATCAAGAATGCAATCGCGATTGCGGCGAGGCCAGCCCCAAATGCCGTCATCAGCCGCTGCGTCACGCCCAGAATATCTCCCCGTTTCCACGCCAGCAGCGGCCCAAACGGCATGGCAAACATCAACGCAATGACCAGCGGGCCGAAAGTCAGGTTGAAGAACGGCCCGCCGACCGAAATTTTCGCGCCCGTCAGCGCCTCCAGCGCCAACGGATAGAGCGTGCCGACGAAAACCGTCAGGCACGCCGTCGTCAGAAACAGATTGTTGAACACGAGCGCGCCTTCGCGCGAGATGGGCGCGAACAGGCCACCCTGCTTGAGCATTGGTGCGCGCCAGGCAAACAGAGTCAGCGCGCCGCCGATGAACAGCACCAGGATGGCAAGGATAAAGACGCCGCGGCGCGGATCGTTGGCAAACGAATGAACCGACGTGAGTACGCCGGATCGCACCAGAAAGGTTCCGATCAGCGACAGCGAGAAGGCGAGAATTGCCAGCAGGATGGTCCACACCTTCAGCGCATCGCGCTTTTCCATCACGACCGCCGAATGCAGCAGTGCGGTGCCGGCAAGCCACGGCATCAGCGAGGCGTTTTCGACCGGATCCCAGAACCAGAAGCCGCCCCAGCCGAGCGTGTAATACGCCCAGTACGAGCCCATCGCGATGCCGAGCGTGAGAAACATCCAGGCGGCGAGCGTCCACGGCCGCACCCAGCGTGCCCAGGCCGCGTCGATGCGGCCCTCGATCAACGCGGCGATGGCAAACGAGAACGCGATCGAGAACCCGACATAGCCGAGATAGAGCAGCGGCGGATGGATCGCGAGGCCGGGGTCCTGCAAGAGCGGGTTGAGATCGCGGCCCTCGAATGGCGCCGGCGTCAGCCGCAAAAACGGATTCGAGGTGAGAAGGATGAAGAGATAGAAGGCCGATGCGATCCACGACTGCACCGCCAGCACGTTGGCCTTGAGCGTCTCCGGAAGATTTCCGCCGAACAAAGCGACACCTGCGCCGAACACCGACAGGATCAACACCCAAAGCAGCATCGAACCTTCGTGATTGCCCCACACGCTGGTGAACTTGTAGATCAGCGGCATCATCGAGTGCGAATTCTCGTACACGGTCGCCACCGAGAAATCCGATGTGACGTAGCAGGTGGTCAGCGCCGCAAACGAGAGCGCGACGAACGCGAACTGCGCGATCGCGGTGGTCGAGGCAAGGCGCATCAAGGCCCCGTCGCGCACGCACGCGCCGATCACCGGCACGACGGACTGGATCAGCCCGAGCGCCAGCGCCAGCACCAATGCGTAATGGCCAAGCTCGGGGATCATTTCATTTTTTCTCCGGCAAAGCCGCTGTCGGACTCTTTCCAGCGCCCGGCCTTTTTGAGCGCGTCGACCACCTCGCGCGGCATATAGCGCTCATCGTGCTTTGCGAGCACGGTGTCGGCCACGAGACCGTCCGGTTCGATCTTGCCTTCTGCCACGACGCCCTGCCCTTCTCGGAACAAGTCCGGCACGATGCCCTGATAGCGCACCGGCAGATCGGACTTGCCGTCGGTCACGACAAAGCGAATCCGCAGATCGCCGCCGCGTTGAACGCTGCCCATCTTGACCAAACCGCCAAGCCTGATGCGCGTGCCGGGCGCCAGATGTTTCTCGGCAACGTCGGTCGGCGAATTGAAAAACACGATGGAGCCGCTCAAGGCGTTGAGTACCAGTCCAACCGCGAACGCCAGCACGCCGAGGCTGCCGCCGATCAGAATGAGACGTCGCTGCCGGCGGGTCATCTAACTCTCGATCCCCAAGGTCTTGATGATGGCGTCGATGCGGCGAAGCTTGTCCGGATCGCCGCTGAGCGCCTTGCGCGCATCGATCGCCGCGGCCCGCGCCTTTTCGTGCTCGCCCAGCACCATATAAGCACGCAACAGCCGTTGCCATCCGTCGATATCGCCGCCGTTCTGCCGGAGCTTCTCGGCAAGCTGCGCCACCATGCCGCGGATCATGGCGCCGCGGTCCTTTTCATTCATCTGCGACGCGGCGGCAACATCCGCCGCATTCGGCCCCGGAGCCGGCGCCGTGGCGCCGGCCTGCGCCAGCGCCTGCCGCACGCTTTGCGCCCAGGGCGCGTCCGGCGGGGCGGCGGCGAGCATGCCGCGCCAGATCGCGATCGCCTTGTCGCGCTCGCCGTCCTGCATGGCGGCGACACCGATATAGAATTTCGACTTGAAATCGCTGGAATCGAGCGCCTGCGCGCGTTCAAAGGCGCTCTTGGCATCGACGGTGATGATGCCATTGGCGGCCGCGGTCAGCGCTTCGCCGAGGTCGGCCTGCCGCGCGGCAGTTTCGCCGGCGAGCGCGAGGATCTTTCGCCGCGCCAAGACCGCCTCATCAAAACGGCCGAGCTGCATGTAAACCGGCGCCAGCACTTCATAACCGCGCACATCGTTCGGATGGTGCTCAAGCTGCTCTTCGGCCTGCGCCACCAATGCGGCGATCGAGCCATTCCGATGCACCTCGCGCATGTGCGCGGCCAGCGGCTCGCCCGGCAACTGCGGCGATCCGATGCTGAGATAAAGCGCAATCGCGCCCACGGGCAACAACACGAGAGCCGCGATTGCGGTTGCCCGCCGCCGCCAGAGCGGCGACCCCTTACCGGTGGTTTTATTCTCGGCCGCAGCGGTATCCGCCGCCGCCAGCAGACGCCGCGACACCTCGACCTTGGCCGCCTCGGCCTCCGCTTTGCCAATCAGCCCCGCATTCCGGTCGCGGCCGATTTCGTCAAGCTGATCGCGATAGACCGCGATATCGCTGCCGCCGCGCGCGGACACGCGCCGCGACAGCGGCCAGAGCACCGCAAAAATCGCTGCGGCCGACATCAGCGCGATAATCAGCCACAGGGCCATGGAGCCATCTTACTCGCGTGTTCTTATCCGCCTGGGCGCCAGCACCGACTGCGCGCCGCGTCAGGGCATACATCAGGCCTGATCGTGGCCGCAATGAGCAAGATTGAACGCTTGAGCGGGCAAAATCGCCGAAGTCAGGCGCGCGCGGTGGTGCGCCCGATCTTGCGCTCGGCAGCGCCCGCGACTTCGGCCGCCTTACCCAGCAGCGACGCATAGTCCGGGCCGAACACCTTGGCGCAGAAGCGAACGGCGGCGTCGACCTGCGACTGGCGGAAGCTGCGGTCTGACGGCCCCGCATGGCGCAACCCGTCGAGCAAGGCGCGCATTCCGCCGTCGAGATATTGCTGCAACTCCGCAAACGTCCGCTGCGTCATTTCGCTGATGGCCAGTTCGTCGGCGAAACGGCGGCAGCTTCCCATGAATTCGACCAGCGCCTCGGTGTCAGCGACGTCGCCGTCATCGAGCGTGGAGTGCGGCCGGATTTCGTCCGACGGTCGCGCGCGCAGCAGGCGGCGGACCTTGCCCGGCATCGATTCGATTTCGGATTTGAGCAGCTCTGAGATTTGCGCGCGCTGGGCGGCAAGCGCGCGGCCCCAGGTGCTGTCGACCGGAATCGCCAACTCGGTGCGCAAGGCGCGCACGGCGTCGTGGATGGTCTTGAGCAGCGCGCTCACCGCGACGCCGCGTCCGTCGTGCAGACCGTCACGCAATTCGCGCACCTGGCGGTCCAACTCGGCCAGCACGATGGTCACGCCGACGCTGTAATGCGTCTCCGCCACGCGCGCGGCGGTGTCGCTGCCGGCCGCCTTGATGCCGAAGCGGATCAATTGCCAGGGCGCCGCAAGCCGGCTCATCACCATGAGCAGCGCGGAGAGAAAGAGATCGCCGTCCTGCGCGGACGTGCTTTCGATCAGGCCCTTGCATTCGTCGAGCCGGCCATTGGACAGATCCGCAATCTGGATCGGCAAATGCGCAGCGAGTTTGCCGAGCGCATCGTGGCCCTTCAGCAAGCAACGCAAGATCGTTGCATCCTCGCTGGCGCGGCCGGTGCCGATCTGCGCCAGCAATCGACGCTGGCTTTTGTCGTCGCCGGCAGCCAGGTTGAAATTCGCGGCGATTGCGCCGACCGCGCGATCCTGGAACGCGCGCATCGCATGCTCGGCCCTCGCCTCATCGTTGGCGAGCAACGCTTCGCCAACCTGGTCGGCGAGGACCTTAGCGTCGTCGGGCAACAGGTCGCGGCGCACCCAGTTCCACAGCGGCTCCAGCGAGCAACGTGCGATGCGGCCGGGATGCTTGTGATCGCTCTTGTCGTCGACCAGAAACGACTCGATCGGCTTGAAAAACAAGCGGGCCGAATTGCCGATACGCGGCGCGCCGTCGCGCTGCTCGCGTGCGATCCGGCGTAGTTCCTGAAAAATCAGATCGCCGCCGGCGACGTCGTCGCCACGCAACACGCTGCGTTCGAGCGCTCCGACCAGCATCGATTGCGCCTGCGGCGACAACGCGCGCAGGTATCGCTGCAACCGTTCGATTATATCGGCAGCCGCCATCGGCGGTTCAATCCGCGTCTGCAAAAACGAGGGTTTGATACCGCTGCGGCCGTTAAGAATTCATTAAGTATGTCAGCTCAGCGGCGTCCAGGAGCCGTCGGGATTGCGGCAGGCGGTGCCGCGCGCGGTCTGCGGCTGGCCGTCGATATAGATGGTGTGGGTGTAGGAGCGGCAGTGGCGGCCGGCGTCCACATAGTCGGGTCCTGGCACCACGGTGCCGTAGCGGCCGGAATCCGGATTGCGCCACGACACCGGCGCGCCGGCTGAACCGTCGTTCAAGGCCGCCATTTGCGCGGCATAGGCGCGCTGCCTGTCTTCGTCATCCATCGCCGCGCCGATACGATTGCCGACGAGCGCGCCCAGCCCCGCACCGATCACGGCGCCGGCCACATGGCCGCCGGCTCCGCCGCCGAATTGCGAACCGATCAGCGCGCCGGTGAGACCGCCGAGCAGCGTGCCGGTATTCTCTCTCGGGGCGGTGCCATTGTCCGGGTTTCCGGCGCAGGCGGTGAGAGCAAAGAAAAGCGCTCCGATAACGACAAATTTGGAAACGGACATCGCAGCCCCCCGAAGACACCGGCACGGTCCAAACCGCCGTGACAGGACGTCATTCGTTTTACGATAGGGCAATGAATGGGGCAAAAGTCCGGCGGGTAATTGCGGCGGCCCGCAGCGCAATTTTATGCCGCCGGCAACACCAGTTCCGCGCGCAGACCGCCGAGCGGCGCGGTGCCGAGCTTGAGGTCGCCGCCGTAAAGGCTGGCGAGCTCCACCACAATCGAAAGACCGAGGCCGGAGCCGGGCTTGGTCTCGTCGAGCTTGCGCCCGCGCTGCGCGACTTGCTCGCGTTCGGAGGCCGACAGACCGCGGCCGTCGTCGTCGACCACGATGCGCACGACGTCGCCTGTGCTCGCGGATTCGCGGCGCTCGCGCACCACTTCGATCGCAACGCGCGAGGCCGCCCATTTGCAGGCATTGTCGACCAGATTGCCGACCATCTCCTCCAGGTCCGGGCGTTCGCCCAGAAAGCGCGCCTGCGCTTCGGCGCGGACCTCGATCGATACGTCGCGATCGCGGTGAATTTTTTCCATGGTGCGCGCGAGCGCCGTGACCACTGGTTCGATCTCGGTCACGGAGCCGACCACCGTCAGGCGAGCTGCAAGCCGCGCGCGCTCAAGATGGCGTGTCACCTGGTCGCGCATGATCTCGGCCTGCTCCAGCACCTTGGCGGCAAACGGGTCGCGCCGGCTGGATGCTTCGTTCACCATGACCGACAGCGGCGTCTTGAGCGCGTGCGCGAGATTGCCGACATGCGTGCGCGCGCGCTCGACAATTTCCTTGTTGGCGTCGATCAGCGCATTGGTCTCGCGCGCCAGCGGCGCAATTTCCTCCGGGAATTTTCCGGCCAGATGCTCCGCATTGCCGGAACGTATCGCGGCGAGGCTGTCGGTGATGCGTTTGAGCGGGGCAAGGCCAAAGCGCACCTGGAACATCGTGGTCAGCAGCAACACTACCGCGAGGATCGCAAACGTAATGACAAGCGCCTGATCGAACGATCGCGTTTCGTCATTGATCTCGGCAGCGTCGCCGGCGACCGCAACCAGATAATGCCCCTCATCGCCGAGATCGATGTTGCGCTCGACCAGACGCAGCCGTTGATCCTCCGGCCCCGATACATAGCCCTCGCGCGATCCGTCGGCCCCGGCCGGAACGCCGAGGTCTTGCAGATGCGGCAGCCCGCCGTCCCACAGCGAACGC
>DATATS010000155.1:0-2883 GCA_036268675.1 Pseudolabrys sp. | reverse complement strand
GCAACGCATCATCAAGGCGATCTGCACGCCCTACTCGGTCGGCGGCCACAACATCATCATCGGCGCTTCGATCGGCATCGCCGTCATCGACAAGACCTGCCCGGGCGCCGCCGACGTCATGCGCTACGCCGATATGGCGCTTTATCGCGCCAAGAACGAAGGCCGCAACCGCGCCTGCATCTACGACGCCGCCATGGACGCCGATCTGTCGAACCGCAAGCTGCTGGAGGGCGACCTGCGCGAGGCGATAGAGAACGACCGGCTGCGGCTTTTCTATCAGCCTATCGTCAACAAGAGCGGCGAAATCGTCGTCGGCGTCGAGGCGCTTTGCCGCTGGACGCATCCAACACGCGGCGAAATTCCGCCGAGCGAATTTATCGCGGCGGCCGAGCATTCGGGCCTGATCATCGAGCTCGGCGCCTGGGTGCTGCGCCGCGCCTGCATCGACGGCATGGCCTGGCCGAAGATAACGGTTGCCGTCAATGTGTCGCCGCTGCAATTCCGCCGCAGCGACTTTTTCGACGTGGTCGAAAAGACGCTTGCCGACACCAAATTCGATCCGACCCGGCTCGAGCTGGAGCTGACCGAGACGGTGCTTCTCGGCAACGTCGACAGCGCCGAGGCGGCGATGCTGCGGCTCAAGGCGCTCGGCGTGCGGATTGCGCTCGACGATTTCGGTACCGGCTATTCTTCCCTGCTCTATCTGCGCCGTTTCCCGTTCGACAAGCTCAAGATCGACCGCAGCTTCGTGCTCTCGATCGAAAAGGCCGCCGATGCCGCTGCGATTGTGCACGCGGTCGTCAGCCTCGGTCGCGGTCTCGGTATGCAGGTGACGGCGGAAGGCGTGGAGACCGCCGATCAGCAATTATTCCTGCGCGCAGCCGGCGTGCATTCGATGCAAGGCTACCGCTTCGGCAAGGCGGTGAGCGCAACCGAGATCACCGCTCGCCTGCAATCGCCCGCTTCGTTCAAGCCGATCGATGCCGAGGCCCTCGCCGGCTGACGCTTTCCGCGAACTCAGCGCTAAAGTCACGCGGGCCGTAGCTGGCTCACGTGCTTTTATGATATGGGGTCCCTCCGATACGTCACGGCAGGGAAGGACATCCAATGAATGCGGCGAGCAGCGGGAGTGCAAAAATTGCGGCGGTGACCGGAGCCGGCACCGGCGTCGGGCGGGCGGTGGCCATTGCCTTGGCCAAGGCTGGCTACAATCTGGTGCTGGCGGGGCGCCGCAAGGAACCGCTCGACGCCGTAGCGGCCGAGATCAACGCGGTCGGTGCGCAGGCGCTCGCCGTGCCGACCGATGTCTCCAAGCGCGAGTCGATTCTCGCGCTGTTCGCGACGATCAAATCGAGCTTCGGCCGGCTCGATGTGCTGTTCAACAATGCGGGCATCGGAGCGCCGCCGGTGCCGCTCGAGGACCTTCCCTTCGAAACCTGGCAGAATGTGGTGGCGACCAATTTCACCGGCATCTTCCTGTGCACGCAAGAAGCCATCAAGATCATGAAAGACCAGAAGCCGCAGGGCGGCCGCATCATCAACAACGGCTCGATTTCAGCGCATGCGCCGCGGCCGTTCTCGGCCGCCTATACCTCGACCAAGCATGCGGTGACGGGACTGACCAAATCGACCTCGCTCGATACCCGCAAGTACAACATCTGCTGCGGGCAGGTCGATATCGGCAACGCCGCGACCCCGATGACCGACCGCATGGTCAAAGGCGACGGTGTGCCGCAACCCAACGGCACCAAGATGATTGAGCCGCGCATGGATGCCGACAACGTCGGCAACGCCGTGGTCTATATGGCGGGCCTGCCGCTCGATGCCAATGTGCTGTTCATGACCGTGATGGCGAACACGATGCCGTTTGTCGGGCGCGGCTAGCGCTCGATCCGCAAAAGCGGGAACCGATTTTCGGAGTGCATCGTGCGCGAGAACGATTGATCCTTCATGGAAGCGCTTGAACACTGGCACGATTTTTATCTGCTGGTCGGCACCGCCGGCGCGACGTTGCTCGCGCTCTTGTTCGTCGCCGTCTCCCTCGGCGCCGGTTTCCTGTCGGACACGCACACGGCGCCGACCCGCGCTTTTTACAGCCCGGTGATCGTCCATTTCACCAGCGTATTTTTCCTTTCGGCAATTGCGCTTATTCCCTCGCACAAGCCGGTTTTCTTCGCCGCGGTGATCGGGGCAACCGCTGTACTCGGCGCGGCGATATCGGTCCTCGTCACGGTGGCGCTGCTGACGCACGACTGGACGCATTACCAGGAAGACAGGTTGGCTTATGGATTGCTGCCGGTGGCCGGTTATGCCGCCTTGTTTACCGCCGCCGTGATGATCGTGCAGGAATTCAAATACGCGCTGGATGTTCTCGCCGCCGCCTTGCTGCTGCTGTTGATCGTCAATATCCGCAACGCCTGGGACTTGACGCTATCGATGGTGCGGCGGCAAACCGAGCGCGAGCGGGAAAAGCGAAAACAGACGAAAAAGCGCTAATCGAGAAGCGTCACCTCGACCTTGGCGCCGTTCTTCACCTTGGCCAGTGCTTTGACATCGCCGAGCGCCCTGGCGAACACGTTGCATGGGCTGGCAAGACGCGTCTCGTTGCCTTGTGAGATTGGTGTGCGGCCGAAGCCGATGGCAATCGCCGGCCCCTGCGGCCAATAGGCGATCTCGCCCGGCGTGATGACGGCACGCGCATCCGGTTCGCGTTTCACATCGATCGGCACGTCGAAATAGACCTCCTCGCCCCAGGTCAGCGCCGAGGATGTAAGCGGCAACGCCTTGGCGATGGCCTTGGCAGTAGGCGTATCGAGCAGTTCGGCTTCGAGCGTCAGCGCGCCGAAATCGAAGCGGATGCGGGCCATCAGCGGTCTCCCGTTT
>DATATS010000154.1:0-2321 GCA_036268675.1 Pseudolabrys sp. | reverse complement strand
GTTTATCCGAAATCCGGTTCCCACTTTCCGCGATCATGCGCTATGGCTAACAATGACGGCCATGGACACCAAGACCCCCACAAGCGACTTCAATGCGCGGCTGACCTCGGTCGCCGCCGACACCGAAGCCCTGCTCGCCCGCCTGCTGTCGAGCGCGCCGGAGCCGAGCGAAATTGCCCGGCCGCCGCGTCTGCTTGAGGCCATGCGGCACGCCGTGCTCGGCGGCGGAAAACGCCTGCGTCCGTTCCTGCTGGTGGAAACCGCCCTGCTGTTCGGGGCTCCTCGTTCGGGCGCGCTGATGGCGGGCGCAGCCCTCGAACTGGTGCACTGCTATTCGCTGGTGCATGACGACCTGCCGGCCATGGACGACGACGACCTGCGCCGCGGCCGGCCGACCGTGCACAAGGCCTTCGACGAAGCGACCGCCATTCTCGCCGGCGACGCCCTGCTGACATTTGCCTTCGATGTGATCTCGCGCGCGCAAGTGCATCCCGACGCCGCGGTGCGTGTGGCGCTGGTATCGGAACTCGCGCGCGCTTCGGGTTTGGGCGGCATGGCCGGCGGACAGATGCTCGATCTCGCAGCCGAAGGCCGCTTCGAGGCAAAGCGCACGCAGAGCGAAACCGAAATCCTCACGTTGCAAGCGATGAAGACGGGCGCGCTTCTGGCATTTGCCTGCCGCGCCGGCGCCATCCTCGGCGAGGCCGACGCCAAGGCGCGCGCAAGCATCGATCGCTTCGGCGTCACGATCGGCAAGGCATTCCAGATTGCCGACGATCTGCTCGACGTCGAAAGCGACACGGCGACACTCGGCAAGACCGCCGGCAAGGACGCCGCCGCCGGCAAGGCCACGCTGGTGTCGACGCTCGGCATCGACGGCGCGCGTAAACGCCTCGACGCGCTGGTCAGGGAAGCCGACGAGGCGCTGGCGCCGTTCGGCGGCAAGGCCGACATCTTGCGCGCCACCGCGCATTTCATCGCCGAGCGGAGCACGTAGAAAGAAAATCGATGGCACGCAAGTCTGTCGTTCGTCGGGCTATGCCGATCCGTTTCGCACGGTTGCATTCACGCTTGCTGATTTCCATCGCCCTCGGCATGGCCGTGACTCTCGGCCTGGCGATGACCGACTGGAGCATGGCGACCAAGCTGCTGCTCGGCTGGGACGCCGGCGTCGTGCTGTATCTTGCATTCGTTCATCAGTTGATGGCCACCTGCGGCACCGACGAGATTCGCCGCCGCGCCGCCGAGGACGACGAAGGCGCGGTTGCTCTGCTGATCCTCACCGGCCTGTCGGGGCTTGCGATGATGGGCGCGATCGTCGCGGAGCTGGGCATCGCCAAAGTCTCCGGGCAGCCCCGCAGCGGATACGGAATCGCAACCGCGATGTTTACCATCTTCGTGTCGTGGTCGTTCGTACACACGATCTTTGCGCTGCATTACGCCCACGAGTACTACGGAAGCCGCGGCGATCACGCGCTCGGCGGCATGACGTTTCCCGGCCGGCAACCCCCCGACTATTGGGATTTTCTCTACTTTTCGTTGGTCATTGCGATGACCTCGCAGGTTTCGGACGTCGTGATTACCAGCAAAGTGATCCGCCGCATTGCAATGGCGCATGGTGCATTGGCTTTCTTTTTCAACGTCTCCGTGATCGCCCTGACCGTGAATATCATTTCCAACCTGATCTGAAACTTACCGTCTGTAACCGATGGCCGCGGTCGCACAAACTCTCCTGTTCATGCTGGTCGTGCTGGCCGCGGTCGCGGTCGCCGCCAAGCGGCTCAACATTGCGCCCTCGATCCTGCTGGTGGTCGCCGGCATCGGAATGGCGCTCATTCCCGGCCTGCCGAAAGTGGAACTGGCGCCGGAAGTCGTGCTGCTGGTGATCCTGCCGCCGCTGATCTATTCGGCCGGCGTCGCCATGAGCTGGCGCGATTTCAAGTTCAACTTGCGTCCCATCGCGCTGCTAGCGTTTGGCTGCGTGATCTTCACCACCTGCGCGGTCGCCGCCGCCGCGCATTATTTGCTGAAATTCGACTGGTCGGTCGGCTTCCTGCTCGGCGCCATCATTTCACCGACCGACGTGGTGGCGCCGCTCGCAATCGCACGCCAGCTCGGTATTCCGCGCCGGCTCGTCGTCGTGCTCGAAGGGGAAGGCCTCGCCAACGACGCCACCGCGCTCGTGCTCTATCGCTTCGCGGTTGCGGCGGTGAGCACCGGAACGTTCTCGCTTGAAGAAGCCTCGATGACCTTCGTGCTGATCGTCATCGGCGAGCTCGTTTACGGGATCGCGGTCGGCTGGCTCAGCCTGCACCTGCGGC
>DATATS010000153.1:0-20428 GCA_036268675.1 Pseudolabrys sp. | reverse complement strand
AAAAAATTGTCTTCGCTTGCCGGCGCATTCTTGACGATCTGATCCGCAATGCCGCCGTCGGTGACCGCATCGCCGCGCTTCTTCATGGCCATCGGCGTCACCGAGGTCATCGGTTCGACGCCCTCGACGTTGACCTCTTGCAGCTGTTCGACAAAGGCCAGCATGGCATTCAGTTCGCCCTTGAGGTGCTCGATCTCCTCCTCCTCGACCGCGATGCGGGCAAGATGGGCGATGCGGCGGACGGTATTGGCGTCGACGGCCATGGCGGACCTGCTACACGCGGTTCTCATGCCGCTATAGCAGAGGCGCCTTTTCGACGGCAACCGGCCGCTTTGGCCGTCTTATCATTGCCGCTCCAGCACCCTCCAGCCTTCGTGCGTGAGCGCGCGCTTGGCGAGCGCCGTGGCAGTCCCAGTGATGCGCAAAACGCCATGCGCATGGGGCGCAATCCGCTTGCGCGCGGCGGTTACCACGGCGAAGCCTTCCGAGGTTTGCGCCGTCCAGGATAGCGCATCGACCGGCAACAGGGCCTCGATGCGGCCATCACGTGTTTCCACGAACGGATAGCTCACGAGCGACACAAAGCGCACATAGTTGCCGTGCCGGCGATAATCGTCGGCCAGCAACTCGGCCCGGCGGCGTGAAAAAAAGGCGGTCGAGCGAACATCGGCCGCCGCCGCGCGCTCAACGAACACGTAGCGGTCCTGCACCGCCCCCATGCTGTCGAGTGCCGCCAGCATAGCCGCGAGATCGATCGGGGTGTAATTGCGGTTGGCAAGCAGGCTCGCGCTCACTTCCGGCGCAACGCCCATCTTGGCAAGTAGCGCGCGGTTAAGATCGAGGATCTGCGAGGCGGTGTAATTGCGCGCCAGTTCGTCGATAGCGACGTTATTGAGCTTGTTGGCGTTGGAGAGGTTCGACACCACGATGCCGGCTGCACCTGGCACCGCCAGCAGCGCACCAGTCACCGCCAAGCCGCCGAGCGCCGCCGCTTCCGACAGTTGCTTGAGTTTGGCGTCGAGCGGTTGGAGATCGGTGTACGGATCGACGCCATAGGCAGCGGCCAATTCGCGCCGCTGGCTGGTGACGCCCAGCACGCCCGCTACGGCATTGTCCTGTGTCTTGCCGGCATTGTTGATGTCGGAATGGATGCGTCCGAACAGCCCACCAATGCCGGCAAAGGTATCCCCGAGGGTCTTGACCGGATTGGCGATGAATTGACCGGTATATTTGAGCGGGCTTAAACCGGCCTCGGCCAGCGCGCGCGTGAAGGATTGCGAGTTGCTCACTTTTTCCAGCCGTGACAGCGCCGCCAGTTCGTTGGTCCGCATGCGCAGCATGGCGTCCCCGCGCACCGCCACCTGGCCGTAGGGCGTCGCCAGCACGTAGTCGCGCAACAACCCATCGCTGCGCACCGGGCTCTCGACCGTGTAATTGGAACCGACCCGCGTGATGCCGGGGATCTGCGCAGCATTGAACGTGGGCGGACTTTCAATCCGGGGCGCCGTGTTCGCCGCCGGCAAGACCAGCCCGAGCGCGATGGCCGCGGCGGTTCGCGGTGAAGTCAAACGAGAAAACCGTGCCTTCATTGCAACCCCAAACGACGGGCCCCAAACGATCAACATGTGATGATGAAATTTATTCCGATGCAAGCGTTTCCACCGCATGCTAGCTGATCGCCGATGGCTGCCGTATTGCCCCTTCTCGAAGCTTCGGCTCTCTGGCCCGCGCGCGGCAGCCTGATCGGTCTCGATCTCGGAACCAAGACGATCGGAGTGGCAACGAGCGATCCCGACCGCAAGCTCGCGGCCGGTGTGACCACCATCGGGCGCAGCAAATTTACTGTCGACGCGGCGGCATTGCTCACGCTCGCCGCAGAACGAAATGCCGTCGGCTACGTGCTCGGCCTGCCGGTCAACATGGACGGTTCGGAGGGCCCGCGCGCGCAGTCGACCCGGGCCTTCGCGCGCAATTTCGCGAAGCTCACCGAATTGCCGATAGCGCTCTGGGACGAACGGTTGTCAACCGCCGCAGTCGAACGTGAATTGATCGCAGCCGATGTCAGCCGCACCAAACGGGCCGCCGTGATTGACCAGCACGCGGCCGCCTTCATTCTCCAAGGCGCGCTGGACCGTCTCGCCAAGCTCAAAAACTAAGGGCGGACCTGGCGGCCCGCCCTCATGCTTCATCAACGCCTTGTCCTCAAGCGGCTTGGCCCCCTAGTTGCAGGCGCCGTAATACCCGTAACCGCGCATGCTGTCGGTCACATGCCAGCATTGACCGCCACGATAAACTGGCCCCGGCGCCGCATAAACAGGCCCCGGTTGATAGGCGTAGGGCCCCGGCCCATCGCCGTAATACGGGCCCGGCCCATAATAATAACCGTTGTTGGCATTGGCTGCGGCCGCACCGATGATGGCGCCGGCGGCCAAGCCTCCGATAATCGCCCCACCATTGTGCCAGTGTCGCGCCTGACTCGGCACAGCCGTCGCCAGCGCAAGCGCACCCACCAGGGCCGCCGCACCCGCATATTTAACGATTGCCTTCATGATGTTTCCTCCTGCCCAGTTCCGCGGGCGAATAGATACAATGTGACTTGACCCGGCGCCGCGTAACAACGCCGGAGCGATTGACCCGTTAACCCCTCAGCGTTGGTGGAGGTTCCGCGATGTTCGGTCTGCGGGCGATCACAAAAGCGTTCCGAATGAGGCAAGGTAAACGGCGCCTATGAGGCTTGTGGACCGGTCGCGGCGCGGCCTTGCCGGGACACAAACTTGCGCCTATAGACCTTCCTTTAATGAACATTGCGCCGAAATCCTCGTTCGTCCTCAACAAGCGGCATTTGTTGGGGATCGAAGGACTTTCCCGCGAAGAGATTTCCGGCCTGCTCGACCTCTCCGAGGAATTTGTCGAACTCAACCGGCAGATCGAGAAAAAGCGCGCCAGTCTGCGCGGCCGCACTCAGATCAATCTGTTCTTCGAAGCCTCTACGCGCACGCAGTCATCCTTTGAACTCGCGGGCAAGCGGCTCGGCGCTGACGTGATGAACATGTCCGTCGGCCAGTCCGCGATGCGCAAGGGCGAGACGCTGATCGACACCGCGATCACGCTTAACGCGATGCACCCGGATATTCTGGTGGTACGCCATCACGCTTCCGGCGCCACCGAACTGCTGGCGAGCAAGCTCGAAGGTTGCTCCGTGATCAATGCCGGCGATGGCGCGCACGAGCATCCGACCCAAGCACTGCTCGACGCGCTAACTATCCGCCGCAACAAGGGCGGCATCGAAGGCCTTCTGGTGGCGATCTGCGGCGATATTCTTCACTCGCGCGTTGCCCGCTCCAATATCATGCTGCTCAATACGATGGGCGCGCGCGTGCGCGTTGTTGCGCCATCCACGCTCCTGCCGACCGGTATCGAGCGTTTCGGCGTCGAAGTCGCCCGGGATATGCGCGAAGGACTTGCCGGCGCCGACATCGTGATGATGTTGCGCCTGCAGCGCGAACGCATGAATGGCTCTTACGTGCCCTCGGTGTCGGAATATTTCCACTACTGGGGCCTTGATGAGAAAAAGCTCGCCTTTGCCAAGCCGGGCGCGCTGGTCATGCATCCGGGGCCGATGAACCGGGGCGTCGAGATCGACTCGATCGTTGCCGACGGCGCGCAATCCCTGATCCGCGAACAGGTGGAGATGGGCGTCGCCGTCCGCATGGCCGTGCTTGAGGCGCTGTCGAGAAATCTGCCGAATGCATGACGTGATGTTGCACAATGTTATCTGACCGCCGCCCAATCCTGCTCGCGAATGCCCGGATCGTCGACCCGTCGCGCGATCTGGATTTTCCCGGCGACCTTCTGATCGCCGACGGCACGATACGTGACGCAAAGAAGGGTATCGGCGCTGCCGGCGTCCCGGAGGGCACCGACGTCATCGATTGTCGTGGCAGTGTCGTGGCTCCGGGCCTGGTCGACATGCGCGCCTTCATCGGCGAGCCCGGGGCTGCCAGCCGGGAAACATTCGCGTCGGCGAGCCAGGCGGCAGCGGCTGGCGGCGTCACCACCATCATTTGCCAGCCTGACACGTCGCCCGCGATCGACGATCCGGCGACCGTCGACTTCGTGCTCCGCCGCGCGCGCGATACCGCGATCGTGCATGTGCATCCGATGGCGGCAATCACCAAAGGCCTCGAAGGCAAGGAGATGACCGAGATCGGCCTTTTGAAGGCGGCCGGCGCGGTCGCCTTCACAGACGGTGACAAAAGCGTCACCAACGCCCAGGTGATGCGGCGTGCGCTCACCTATGCCGGCGATTTCGATGCACTGATCGTGCATCACACGGAAGACCCCGATCTGGTCGGCGATGGCGTGATGAATGAAGGCGAATTTGCCGCGCGGCTCGGATTGCTCGGAATTCCGAAAGCTGCCGAAACAGTCATGCTTGAGCGCGACATCCGACTCGTAGCCCTCTCGGGCGGGCGCTATCACGCAGCGTCTGTTACTTGCGCGGAATCGCTCGATGTGCTGGCTCGCGCCAAGGACGCCGGGCTTGGAGTCTCCGCCTCAACGTCGATCAACCACATTACGCTCAACGAGAACGACATCGGGCCTTATCGCACATTCCTCAAGGTCTCTCCGCCGCTGCGCACTGAGGACGACCGCAAGGTTTTGGTTGAGGCACTCGGTCGTGGGCTGATCGACGTGGTGATGTCGGACCACAATCCGCAGGATGTCGAGGCCAAACGCCTGCCATTCGCTGAAGCGGTCCCCGGCGCGATCGGGTTGGAGACAATGCTTACCGCAGGCTTGCGCCTTGTGCACAGCGGCGAGATCAAGTTGTTGACGATGCTGCGCGCCATGTCGACGCGCCCTGCCGAACTGTTGGGCCTGCCAGGCGGATCGCTGCGCAATGGCTCACCGGCTGACGTCATCGTCATCGACTTGGACATGCCCTGGGTGCTTGATGCAGTCGAACTCAAATCGAAGTGCAAGAATACACCCCTTGACGAAGCCCGCCTGACCGGCCGCGTGGTGCGCACCATCGTCGCCGGCCGCACAATTTACGAATACGTGTGATGGCCTACGCGCTCGCCTTCGGCTATCTGCTTGGCTCGATTCCGTTCGGGTTGATCCTCACTCGTTTTACCGGCGGCCCAGATCTTCGCACCATCGGCTCCGGCAATATAGGCGCCACCAACGTACTGCGAACCGGCAACAGGGCCCTCGCCGCCACAACATTGGCTTGCGACATACTCAAGGGTACCGCCGCGGTGCTGATAGCCGAACACTTCGCCGGGCACGAAGCAGCCCTCTTCGCCGGCTTGGGCGCCTTCCTCGGCCATCTCTTTCCGCTCTGGTTGAAGTTCAAGGGCGGCAAGGGTGTCGCTACCTATATCGGTCTCTTGATCGGCCTCTATTGGCCGGGGGCGCTGACATTTTGCGTGATCTGGCTGGTGGTCGCAGCGTTTGGCCGCTATTCGTCGCTGGCCGCGCTCACCGCAAGTGCCCTGACGCCCTTGGCGCTTTGGGCGCTTGGCCAACCGAACGATGCCTTGTTGTTTCTGGGGCTAAGCGTGCTGTTATGGATCATGCACCGCGCCAATATCGCCCGCCTCCTTCAAGGTACCGAGGGCAAAATCGGGGCGAAGAGCTAAACCAGCGCCTAAACTTTCGGTTGTCGCGGAGTGTGCCCTAGGCGATGCTGCAAAAACAACGAGCCCGGGGGCGACGTTGAATGACCACGTCAGATTGAACGAAGAACAGCGGATCGACTGGTTGCGATTGATCCGTTCCGATCACATTGGACCGCGCACGTTCCGCGATCTCGTGAATCACTACGGCGGGGCTCACGCTGCACTCGCTGCACTTCCAAAGCTTGCGCGCCGCGGCGGCGCATCCGGTCGGGCTCGCATTGCAACGCGCGAAGAAGCCGAAGCCGAAATCAAAGCCGCGCGCAGCCGCAAGATCGAATTCGTCGCGCTCGGCGAACCGGATTACCCGGAACGCCTGCGGATGATCGACGATCCGCCGCCGCTCTTGGCCGTTCGCGGGCAATTTGCGATATTTTCGCGACCATTGATTGCCGTCGTCGGATCTCGCAATGCGTCGGCCGCCGGCGTCAAATTCGCCCAGACGCTGGCGCACGCTCTTGGCGATGCCGGGTTCGGCATCGTTTCCGGTTTGGCACGCGGGATCGACGCCGCCGCGCATCGGGCGAGCGTTGCGAGCGGCACTATCGCGGTCCTGGCCGGCGGTCATGATCGCATCTATCCGGCCGAGCACGAAGGCCTGTTGCAACAGATCCTGTCCGAAGGCGCAGCCATTTCAGAAATGCCCCTCACCTGGGAGCCGCGCGCCCGCGACTTTCCCCGCCGCAACCGGTTGATTTCGGGCCTGTCGGTCGGCGTGGTGATCGTGGAAGCGGCACGCCGCTCGGGGTCGCTGATCACCGCACGATTTGCCGGGGAGCAAGGCCGCGAGGTTTTCGCAGTGCCTGGCTCGCCGCTCGATCCGCGCAGCGAGGGCACGAACGGCCTGCTCAAGCAAGGCGCTATCTTGATAACCGAGGCCGCCGACGTGATTGCCGCGATCGAGCCGATCCTGGGTCGCGGCATCGAACTGCCGGCGCAGGAACCGGAGCACGACCCGCCGGCAACTCCCGATAGCGAGCCCGGCGAGGACGAACGTAGCCGCATCGTCGGGCTGCTTGGGCCCTCGCCCGCCGCGATCGATGATCTGGTGCGCATGTCGCAGAGTTCGCCCGCAATCGTGCGCACCGTGTTGCTGGAACTCGAGATCGCCGGGCGCCTCGAGCGCCACGGTGGCGGCCTCGTATCGCTGCTATAAGACTGAGGTACGAATCGTAACTGCCGGTCTTTCAGACATGCTCGTTCGTCGTCTTATCCTTGCCGCCGTCGGCCTCGCGCTATTTTGCGCGCAAGGTCACGCACAAGATCACGTGCATGGCCACACGCAAGCACACAGACAGAGTTTTGCAGCGTTCGCGGCCGCGCTTTGGCCGGACGCGCAGGCCAAAGGCATCGCCCGCGCCAATTTCGATCTCGCCCTCAGGAGCGTCACTCCCGACCCGCGCGTCATCGCCGCGACTAAGCGGCAACCGGAATACGGCAAGCCGGTCGGCACCTACGTCAACGACGCGGTGTCGCGCGGCCGAATTTTACGGGGCGAGCGCGAGGCGCAGAAATGGGCGAAGACCTTCGACGCGGTGGAAAAGAAATTTGGCGTCGAACGCTGGGTACTGATCGCTTTGTGGGGCATGGAAACCGATTACGGCGCCGAGAAGGACCGCTGGGACGTATTCCGCTCGTTGGCGACGCTCGCCTATGTTGGCTACCGTCATCCTTATTTCCGCAACGAGTTAATCGTCGCCATGCGTATCATGCAAGACAATCACTTCACGCGTGACAAGATGGTGAGTTCATGGGCCGGCGCCATGGGCCAGATCCAGTTCATGCCGTCGAACGTCGTCGACTATGCGATCGACTTTTCCGGCGATGGCAAGAAAGACATCTGGAGCAATGTGCCAGACGTTCTGGCCTCGACCGGAAATTATCTACACAAGGGCAAATGGAAATACGGGCTGCCTTGGGGCTTCGAAGTCACGATCCCGAAAGGGTTCGACTACATGAAAAGCCATGCGAACTTCGAGGACTGGAAAACACTCGGCGTGCGGCGCGCCGACGGCGGGCCGTTCCCGCGCGGCAGCGATGGCATTCTGTTTTTTCCAAGCGGCGCCAACGGACCCGCGTTCATCGTCACCGGGAATTACGCGGTGCTCAAGGAGTACAACAACTCCGATGCCTATGCGATCGCGGTCGGACATCTCGCCGACCGGATGCACGGTGGCGCACCGATCAAGGCAAAATGGCCGGCCGACGACCACCCGCTGTCGCGCGACGCGCGCATTGCGATGCAGAAGAAGCTGGCCTCTCTCGGCTACAAGGTGACCGACTTCGAGGGCCACGTGGACTTTGATTTGCGCGACAATATCCGCACCGAGCAGGCGAAGTTCGGCATGGTGCCGGACGGCAACCCGACGCCCGTCTTTCTGGAGCGCCTCGGTTTGAATATGCGGTGATCGGGACCTGCGCCCTCAGGGTTGGCCATTATGGCGGGGCGGATTGCGCGTGACGTTTTCCGCTTCGAGGCGAACCATTTCGAGCAAGTAGCCCAAGGTGTCGAGGCCGCTCCGGCGCGCGATGCTGGCGAGATCGGCGGACATCGTCGCGACGTAGCCGGCCACCTGAGTCGGGCTGTCGGTTTCGCCATGTGAACTGCGATCTCGCATGCGCGCGCTTCTCCGACGGCAAAATACACGGTCTGTTCTTAAACGTAAGCATTTAATTGAAATTTTAAATAGTTTCTCCTTCTGGTTGTATCGGCAGCCGTGCCGGTCTCTTTCGCGCCTGATTTGGCTGCTCAGAAGGCCTGGCCGAGGGCTTCGATTTGACACTCAAGGCTGCCTTCCCCATGTTCCGGCCAGGCGCAGTGGCCGATTCCGTCGCGATCAGACGCGCTCCCGGCGGCTAACCCATTGGATTCTCATGAAAGTTGTCGTAGTCGAGTCGCCCTCCAAGGCGAAGACGATCAACAAGTATCTTGGACCCGGTTACGAGGTGCTGGCCTCCTTTGGGCATATCCGTGACCTGCCGGCCAAGGACGGATCGGTCGACCCCGACAACGGCTTCAAGATGCTCTGGGAGGTCGATCCGCAGTCCCAGAAGCGCGTTAATGACATCGCTCACGCCCTCAAGGGCGCCGACACCCTCATTTTGGCGACCGACCCGGATCGCGAAGGGGAAGCAATTTCATGGCACGTGCTTGAGGCGCTCAACGAAAAGAAAGCGCTCAAGAACCAGAAAGTCGAGCGCGTCGTCTTCAACGCGATCACCAAGCATTCGGTGACGGAGGCGATGAAGCACCCGCGCGCGATCGACGCCGCGCTGGTGGATGCCTATCTGGCGCGCCGCGCACTCGACTATCTGGTGGGTTTCACGCTCTCGCCCGTGCTCTGGCGCAAGCTGCCCGGTGCGCGCTCGGCTGGCCGCGTGCAGTCGGTGGCGCTGCGTCTCGTCTGCGACCGTGAGCTGGAGATCGAGAAATTCGTCGCCAAGGAGTATTGGTCGATCGTTGCAAAGCTTGCGACGCCGCGGGGCGACGCGTTTGAAGCGCGCCTCACGGGCGCGGACGGACAAAAACTTCAGCGTCTCGACATCGGCACAGGCGTTCAGGCCACCGACCTGAAGAACGCGCTTGAGGGCGCGGCGTTCAAGGTCGCCACGGTCGAAGCAAAGCCCGCGCGCCGCAACCCGCCGCCGCCCTTCACGACCTCGACCATGCAGCAGGAAGCAAGCCGCAAGCTCGGCTTTGCGCCGGCGATCGCCATGCGGCTCGCGCAGCGGCTTTATGAAGGCGTCGAGATCGATGGCGAAACCACCGGCCTCATCACCTATATGCGCACCGACGGCATCGACATCGCGCCGGAAGCGATCAGCGATATCCGCTCGATGATCGGCAAGAACTACGGCAAGGAATACGTCCCGGGTTCGCCGCGCACCTATCAGAACAAGTCGAAGAACGCGCAGGAAGCGCACGAAGCGGTGCGTCCGACCGATCCCAGCCGTACGCCGGCCGAGGTCGCCAAGTACGTCGACCGCGACCAGGCGCGCCTTTACGAACTGATCTGGAACCGCGCCGTGGCGAGCCAAATGGAATCCGCCGAACTCGAGCGCACCACTGTCGATATTCTGGCCACCAATGGCGCCCGCAGAATCGATCTGCGCGCCACCGGCCAGGTCGTGAAGTTCGACGGCTTCCTCACGCTCTATCAGGAAGGCCAGGATGAGACGTCGGAAGACGAAGAGTCGCGCCGCCTGCCCGCGATGTCGGAAAACGAAACGCTCGACAAGCAGGCGATCGAGGCCTCGCAGCATTTCACCGAGCCGCCGCCGCGCTTTTCAGAGGCCGCCCTCGTCAAGCGAATGGAAGAACTCGGCATCGGCCGTCCCTCGACCTATGCCTCCATCCTGCAAGTCTTGCAGGATCGCGGCTATGTGCGCATCGACAAGAAGCGGCTCATCCCGGAAGACAAAGGCCGCGTCGTCGTCGGATTCCTCGAAAGCTTTTTCCATCGCTATGTCGAATATGATTTCACGGCGTCGCTGGAAGAAAAGTTAGACCGCGTCTCCAACAACGAGATCAATTGGAAAGAGGTGCTGGAAGATTTCTGGACCGGGTTCATCGGCGCGGTCAACGATATCAAGGAATTGCGCATTACCCAGGTGCTCGATGCGCTCAACGATCTGCTTGAGCCGCATATTTTCCCGGCTCGCGCCGATGGCGGCGACGTGCGGCAATGTCCGCAATGCGGCAATGGCAAGCTCTCGCTGAAGGTCGGTCGCTTCGGCGCCTTCATCGGCTGCTCGAATTATCCCGAGTGCCGCTACACGCGCCAGATGACGCCGGGCGCGGCGGGCGCTCAAGCCACGAAAGTGCTCGGCATCGATCCGAAAACCAATCTCGAAGTCACGTTGCGTGGCGGGCGCTTCGGCACATATTTGCAGCTCGGCGAAGAGGTCAAGGTGCCGAAACGCAAGAAGGGCGAAAAGAAAGACCCGAACGCACCCGAGCCAGAAAAACCCAAACGCGCGAGCCTGCCGAAGGGCGTCGCACCCGAGGATATCGATCTCGACAAGGCGCTGGCGCTCCTTTCGCTGCCGCGCGAAGTCGGCAAATCGCCGGAAGATGGCGAGCCGATCATGGCCGGCGTCGGCCGCTTCGGACCTTACGTCAAGCACGGTAAGGTCTATGCGAGTCTGGAAGATGGCGACGACGTTTTGACTGTCGGCCTCAACCGCGCCGTCACGCTGATCGCCGAAAAGATCGCCAATCCCAAAAAGGGCCGGCGCTTCGGCGCTGATCCCGGCAAGACATTGGGCGAACACCCCGACAAAGGCGGGCCGATCCTGGTCAAGAACGGCCGCTACGGCCCTTATGTCAGCCACAATGGCATCAACGCCACGCTGACCGGCGACAAGACGCCCGAGACGGTAACGCTAGACGAGGCAATCGTGCTGCTCGACGCCCGCGCCGCCATGGTCGGAAATTCGCCGAAAGGCCGGCGCGCCGCCGGGCGCAAGCGCGCATCCGGCAAGGCTGCCGCCTCGCCCGCGGCCAAGCCGAAGAAGCCCGCGGCTACCAAGGCAAAAAAGCCGCCCGCCGTTGCCGCCAACGCCAAGCCGGCACGCAAGACGACGGCCGCCGAATAGCTGGCGAAGTCAGCCTTCGATCATTACATTTACTTCCAGCAGCGCTTATACAGCGCAGGACTACCTATTTTGAACAAACCTTCTCAAAAACAACCTTCCTTCCCCTCCAAGGCTGACATTCTCGCCTTCATCGGCAAGCGGCCGGGCAAAGTCGGCATCCGCGAAATCGCCCGCGCTTTCGGACTCAAGAACACCATGCGCGCCGAGCTCAAACGCATGCTGCGTGAACTGGCGGACGAAGGCTCGGTCGAGAAGCGGCGCAAGAAATTGCATCACCCCGGCGTGCTGCCGTCCACCGTGCTTGCCGACGTGACCACGCGCGATGCCGATGGCGACTTGATCGCCACGCCCGACGAATGGGACGAAGCCGCGCATGGAGCCGCCCCGAAAATCCGCATCCTGGTGCCGCGCAAGGCCCGCCCTGGCGAGGCCGCCGGTCTCGGCGATCGCGTGCTGCTGCACATCGAGGAAACCGGTAACGACAACGGCATCAGCCACCGCGGCCGGGTCATCAGGATCATCGACCACCCCAAGCAGCGTGTGTTGGGGGTCTTTCGCAGCAATCCGAAAGGCGGCGGCAGGCTCGAACCAGTCGACAAGAAGATGCTCGGCAAGGAACTTGTTATTCCTGCGGGCGCCAGCAACGACGCCGAGGACGGCGATCTGGTCGTGGTCGAAGCCAGCCGCGCGCCGCGGCTGGGCGTGCCGACCGGTCGCGTGGTCGAAAAGCTCGGCTCGCTCGCCAGCGAACGCGCGGTCAGCCTGATCGCCATTCACGCCCACGGCATCCCGCATGTGTTTCGCGGCGAGACATTGCGCGAAGCGGAGGCCGCCAAGCCCGCGACGCTTTCCGGGCGCGAGGACTGGCGCAAGCTGCCGCTCGTCACCATCGATCCACCCGACGCCAAGGACCACGACGACGCTGTGTATGCCGAACCGGATACCGCCAGCGACAACCGTGGCGGTTTTATTCTCACCGTCGCCATCGCAGATGTTGCCCATTACGTGATGCCTGGCTCGGCGCTCGACCGCGAAGCGCTGGTGCGCGGCAATTCGGTTTACTTCCCCGACCGCGTTGTGCCGATGCTACCGGAACGCATCTCTAACGACCTTTGCTCGCTGCGCGCGCGCGAAGACCGCGCGGCGGTTGCGGTGCGTATGGTGATCGGCACCGACGGGCGCAAACGCTCGCACACGTTTCATCGCATCATGATGAAATCCGTTGCGAAACTCTCTTATCAGCAGGCGCAGGCTGCGATCGACGGACGTCCCGACGATGAGACCTCGTCCTTGCTCGTGCCCGTGCTACGGCCGCTTTATGCGGCCTACGAAGCGCTCAAGCGCGCGCGCGCAGAGCGCCACCCGCTCGACCTCGATCTGCCCGAGCGAAAACTTCTGCTCAAAAGCGACGGCACCGTCGACCGCGTGGTGACCGCCGAGCGGCTCGACGCCCATCGCCTGATTGAGGAGTTCATGATCCTCGCAAACGTGGCCGCCGCCGAAACGCTGGAAAAAGCGCGCGTGCCGTTGATCTATCGCGTGCACGGCGAGCCGGGCATCGAAAAGGTCAATGCGCTACGCGAATTCCTTGCGACCCTCGACATCCCGCTCGCCAAAGGCAGCGTGCTCAAGCCGGAGGCGTTCAATCGAATTCTCGCGCGTGTGAAGGGCCATGATGCCGAGCAGTTGGTCAATGAAGTCGTCTTGCGGACACAGTCGCAGGCCGAATATGCCGCGGAAAATTACGGACACTTCGGCTTGAATTTACGCCGCTACGCGCATTTCACATCGCCCATTCGCCGCTACGCGGATTTGATCGTACATCGCGGGCTCATCCGCGCGCTCAGGCTCGACGATGGTGCCCTGCCCCTATCAACCGACGTGAAAGCGCTTGCCGAGATTGCCGCGGGAATTTCAGCAACCGAGCGCCGCGCCATGGTCGCCGAGCGCGAGACCAACGACCGCCTGATCGCTCATTTTCTCGCCGATCGCATCGGCGCCAGTTTCGAGGGCCGTATTTCCGGCGTCCATCGCGCCGGCCTGTTCGTGAAGCTTCGCGACACCGGTGCTGACGGTTTCATCCCCGCGCGAACGATTGGAAACGAGTATTTCCGCTACGACGAAGCCGGCCACGCCATGGTAGGCAGCCGCTCGGGCGAAACCTACCGGCTGGGCGATCTCGTTACGGTCAAGCTGGTCGAAGCTGCCCCAGTTGCCGGCGCGCTGCGTTTCGAGCTTTTATCGGAAGGAAGGTCCGGCAGGCCGAGCCGACGTCCGCAACACGAGCGGAACCGGCACGAGCGGCGCAAACCGCAGCACAATTCACGTAAGCAGCGGAAGACACGATGATGCGCGACACATCAAATCTCGGCCAGGTCTGGGCCGACCGCATGACCAAGGCGGAGCGCGATACGTCGTTTCCCGACAGCGAGCCGCGCGACGCTGCGACACTGATGCTCATTGACCGCTCGGGTGCTGCACCGAAGGTGCTGCTCGGCCGACGTCATCACGGCCACAAATTCATGCCGGGAAAGTTCGTGTTCCCCGGTGGCCGGATCGAGACCCTCGACCGCGCAATGCCCGCGATCAGCGAACTGCACCCCGACACGCAGAAGAAACTGAACGAACGCGTCGCCTCGCCCAGCGCGGAATTTGCGCGCGCGCTCGCGCTTGCGGCCGTGCGCGAAACGGCCGAGGAGACAGGCTTGTTGCTCGGGGTCAAGCGCGAGCAACCGCCGCAGGCGCCGGGCGACATCTGGGCCGAATTCGCCAAATCTAAAATCCATCCCGACCTGGGCCAGATCCATTTCATCGCTCGCGCCATCACGCCGCCGCGGCGCCCGCGCCGTTTCGATACGCGGTTTCTGACGGCGGACGCGTCTGCGATCGCTCATACCATCGAAGGCGTGGTGGGCCCCGAGTCCGAGCTGGTCGAACTCACTTGGGTGCCGATTGAGGAAGCGACCCACTTGGACATGCCAACCATCACCGGCATCGTACTCGAGGAGTTGCTCGCGCGCGTGGAGGCCGGCATGGCACGCGATCTGCCGGTGCCGTTTTATTTCATGAACGAGAAGCAGTTTTTTCGGGAACTGCTGTAGGATGGGGGAAAAGGAACGAAGCTGAGGGAGGCTGGGCGTGGTCCAATCGATCCGCGTTCTCGCGATTTTGACCGCGTTGATCGTCCCCCAATTGGCACGGGCCGACGAATGCGGCGATGCCGTCGTCGATTACAATGCGGTGCTGGCCAAGCTCAACGAGGCGACGCAAAGCTTCTCAAACTGCGTCGCCAACAGCCTAGGCACCGACAGTTGTTCCCTTGAATTTCGCGTGCTTAGACAGGCCCAAGGTGAGTTCGAATCCGCCGTCACACTCTACATAAAAGATTGCCGCTGATTGGGCCTTCAGACATCGGCCGATCTTGCTTTCTTGACATTTGGCGACTTGGCGCTAGGTTCCGGCCAACATAGTCCAATCCGCTTCCGAGGATTTGCATCCATGGCCAAGGCCGCCAGTCTCAAAATCAAGCTCGTTTCCAGCGCGGGAACCGGCCACTATTACGTGACCAAGAAAAATTCGCGCACCCAGACCGACAAGCTCGCGAAAAGGAAATATGACCCTATCGCCAAGAAGCATGTCGAATACAAGGAATCCAAGATCAAGTGAGCGCCGGCATGGTTCGCGAGTAAAATCGGGCGCCTTCGGGCGCCCTTTGCTTTTGCGGCCCAATTCGCTTTAGGCGGCGTCCGGCACCACGCGGTTCCGGCCGTCGCGCTTGGCGCGATACAGCGCGATATCGGCACGCTTGAGCATTGCCGGGGCATTGTCGTCAGCACCGGAATGCGCGGCAATGCCGATCGAGATGGTCACATCGAGATTGCGGGTGCCCTGCTGGATCGAAAACGGTTCGGTGGCAATGCGCCGGCGTAACCGCTCGGCCACCATCGTGGCGACTGCCATGTCGGTTTCCGGCATGACGATGACGAACTCCTCGCCGCCATAGCGGCAAGCGAGATCGATATTTCGGATCGCCTTACGGATACGCAGCGCGAATTCGCGCAACACATCGTCGCCGGCGTCGTGCCCATGACCGTCATTGATCGCCTTGAAATAATCGATATCCAGCAGCAACAGCGCGATCGGCTTGCCGCGCGCGGCCGCTTGCTCGACCAGCGCCGCCAGATGGGTTTCCATGTAGCGGCGGTTGAACAATCCGGTCAGCGCATCGGTGATCGCCATTTCGATCGAGGCCTGCACGTTGTCGCGCAGCCGCTCGGTATAGCGCTTCTTTTTGATCTGGGTGCGCACGCGCGCCAGCATCTCATTCTTGTCGATCGGCCGGATCAGGTAGTCGTTGACGCCAATCTCGAGCCCACGCACCAACCGCGCGTTATTGTCCGCCTCGGCGACCGCGAGGATCGGTACACTGCGCGTGCGATCGAGCGAACGCAACTGACTGCACAGTCTCAATCCGTCAAAATTCCGCAAGCCGAGCGAGACGATCAGCAATTCGTAGTTGCCCTCGGCCGCATGAAACAGCGCCTCGCTCGGATCGGATTCAACCTCGACGGTATGTTCGCTTGATAAGGTCGCGACAATGCGCTCGTAGGACGATTGCCGGTCGTCCACAATGAGGACGCGGCCATTGCGGCCGGTTTCCGCGACCGCCTCGCGTTCGGGGCTTTCGATACCGATTTCCTTGGATGTCAGTGCGCGCAGCCGCAATTCATCAGTCACCATCTTCAATCTTGCGAGCGAGCGCACACGCGAGATCAGCGCGACGTCGGTGACCGGCTTGGTGAGAAAATCGTCGGCGCCCGCCTCCAGACCGCGCACGCGATCGGACGGCTGATCCAGCGCGGTGACCATGACGACGGGGATATGGTGGGTGACCGGATTGGCCTTGAGCCTGCGGCAGACCTCGAAGCCGTCCATATCCGGCATCATGACGTCGAGCAGCACGATGTCGCATTCGGCGCGCTCGCACAGCGCCAACGCCTCGGGCCCGCTCCTGGCGGTGGTGACGTCGAAATATTCCGCCGAAAGTCGCGCTTCCAGCAGCTTCACATTGGCGGGAACGTCGTCGACGACGAGTACGCGGGCGGTCACTTCACGCACTCCCCAGGAAATGCCGGATCGTTTCGATGAACTTCCCCACCGAGATCGGCTTCGACAGATAGGCCTCGCATCCGCCCTCGCGGATACGTTCCTCGTCACCCTTCATGGCGAAAGCGGTCACCGCCACGACGGGGATCGCCTTGAGTTCGGCGTCGTCCTTGAGCCATTTGGTCACTTCCAGGCCGGAGACCTCCGGCAATTGGATATCCATCAGGATCAGGTCGGGCCGGTACTTGCGCGCGAGATCGAGCGCCTCGATCCCGTTGCGCGTTCCGACGGTCTGGTAACCGTGCGCTTCCAGGAGATCGTGGAAAAGCTTCATGTTGAGCTCGTTGTCTTCCACGATCAGGACGGTCTTTGGCATGTATCCCCCGCCCTCTTGTCCCCAATGCGGCTCGTCCAGCGCTGACGCCGTCGCCAGGCTCGGCGCGCTCGGGCATGATTGAGCACGGTAGTGCCGATTTGTTACGGAAAGGCAAATTTAACCGATGAAACCGGCTCCTGCGTTAACCCAAGATGCGGCAGAAGGGCTTGCGATTCAGGTGCTTACCTTTATTGCCGGGGACGGCGAGCGGCTCGGCCGCTTCCTGTCCATGACGGGGATCGGCCCGGCCGAGATTCGGCAAGCTGCACGCGAGCCCGGCTTCCTGGCCGGCGTTCTCGATCATATTGCCTCCGATGAGCGCCTGTTAACGGCCTTTGCCACCGAAACCGGGGCCGATCCGTCCGATATTGCGAGGGCGCGCGCTGCGCTCGGCGGCACGGCATGGGAGCGCGATTACCCATGAGTTTCTGCCGCGACTGCCTGAAAGATGTGCCACCGGAGACGAAACGCTGTCCGGCCTGCCGCTCGCCGCGGCTGGCGCGTCATGCGGAGATTGACACGCTGACAATCGCGCATGTCGATTGCGACGCCTTCTACGCCACAATCGAAAAGCGCGACGATCCGTCACTGGTCGACAAGCCGGTGGTCGTCGGCGGAGGCAAACGCGGCGTGGTGGCGGCGGCCTGTTACGTCGCACGCACTTACGGAATCCGCTCGGCCATGCCGATGTTCGAGGCCAAGCGCCGGTGCCCACATGCGGTGGTGGTCAAGCCAAACATGGCAAAATACGTCAAGGCCGGCCGCCAGGTGCGCGGCGCAATGACGGCGCTGACGCCGCTGGTCGAGCCACTCTCGATCGACGAAGCATTCCTCGATCTGACCGGCACCGAACGGTTGCACGGCATGAGCGCCGCCAAGGCACTCGCACGTTTCGCAATTCAAGTCGAACGCGACGTCGGCATCACGGTCTCTATCGGACTATCGGCCAACAAGTTCCTCGCCAAGATCGCCTCAGACATGGACAAGCCGCGCGGCTTTGCCGCGCTCGGGCAGGCTGAGGCGGCCGCTTTCCTCGCGCCCAAGCCAGTCGGCTTCATCTACGGCGTCGGCGCGGCGAGCGCGGGCAGGCTTGCGGGCGACGGCTTTCGTGTCATTGCCGATTTGCAGCGCGCCGAAGAGCGCGACCTGACGATCCGTTACGGCGAGGAAGGGGCGCGGCTCTGGCGGCTTTCACGCGGCATCGATACACGCGGCGTCGATCCGGCGCGCGAAACCAAAAGCATCTCGGCGGAAACCACCTTCGAGCGCGACATCGGCGAGTTCCGTCCACTCGAACAGCATTTGTGGGATTTGACCGAGCGTGTGTCGATACGCTTGAAATCGAGCGCCCTCGCCGGCTCGACCGTGACGCTCAAGCTCAAAAGCGCCGACTTCAAGATCAGGACGCGCGCTCGCGCCCTCCACACCCCGACGCAATTGGCGGCGCGCATCTTCGCCGCCAGCCGCGATCTGCTGCAAAAGGAAGTGGGAGCTACCCAATTTCGACTAATCGGTGTCGGCGTAAGTCACCTGGAGGACGCAACAGACAGCGATATTTTCGATCTGATCGACCGGCGTGCCGCCGAGGCCGAGCATGCCATCGACCGCGTGCGGGCAAAATTCGGCCGCGGCGCGGTTGTGAAAGGGCTCGCGATCGACGACGATTAGCGCTCGGTCATGGGCACGGCTTCGGCTTTTTCAGATCGAGCGACGTCATCTCGCCGGTAATGGTGAAGGTGGAATAGTCGAGGATCAGTTTGCGCGAAATGCCATTCTCGTAAAGCTCAAAGGAAATCGCATAGACCGGTGTCTGCTCCCCCGTCCGCTCCTTGTCAGCCTTCTCCTGCTCGAAATAACTGATCGTCACCGGCCAGCGCGTCAGCTTGTTGAGCACCGGATTCTTGCCCGCGGCGTCGTCCGGCGTTTGCGCGCCCGGCGCAATCGCCTTTCCAATCACCGTCAGCGTATTGTAAAGCTTCTCGCCGGTCTCCGAACCGTCATAAACCGGAAATTCAAGGATAGACTTGCCTTCGCGCGCGGCAATGATAATGCGCCGCATGTGCTCGGTCGGAAACACCGCGCCGACCGGAACCGTAAAGTTCTTTTCGCGCGGTTTGCTCAGATTGACCGTCACCGCCCGGGCATTTCGTTCCGCTTGGCCATTCACCGAGTCGGTCGGCTCGTCATTGAGCAAATTCTGCGAATTGAAACGAAATTTGCTGGCTTTGCCGTCTTCCCAGGTCTTGGAGCGAAGGTCGCTCAGCGCGGTCTTGCCTTCGTCGGAATCAAGCTCCGATACCTGGCGGAATTGCAGTTCATAGCCTTCGCAGGCATTGCCGGAAAAATCGTACAGAATGCGACCGCGCACCGCATCGATGCCGCGCGTCCCCTTCGACCTCGAGAGTTTCAGATCATAGACCGCCAGATGCGGCGCCAGAATCACGTTGTCTGGCGACGGCGCCGAGGCAGCGGCATGATGGACGGCCGCAACCACCAGTATCGCGCCGAAAGTCGGCAGGATCAGCCAATGGGCGCGGGCAAACGGACTCATGGATCGATGCCTCTGGTCGGCGGCGACATAACCATACCGGCAAGAACAAAGGTGCAAGATAAGGGCAAGATAGAGGCCGGGACTGGCAGCGGCAATGTCTGGCTCAGTGATGCTTGCGGATAACCTCTCAATCGGCGAAGACAACCAGCCACGACGACCAAGACAATCGACCAAATTGACGCCCGGAGGCGCCCCATGGCTGGAACGATCGACAAGCGGCTTGCCGAACTCGGCATTGCGTTGCCTACGCCCGCGAGCCCGATTGCGAACTATGTCGCATCCGTGCGCAGCGGCAATGTCCTGATCGTTTCCGGTCAGTTGTGTTTTGGTTCCGACGGCAAGTTGGCCGCCAAAGGGCAGTTGGGTGGCGGCGTTTCGATCGAGGACGGACAAAAAGCGGCGCGCGCCTGCGCCGTCAATCTGCTGGCGCAGGTCAAAGCCGCCATCGGAGATCTCGACAAGGTCGCGCGCGTGCTTCGGCTTGGCGGCTTCATCAATTCGACGCCCGGCTATATCGATGGCCCCAAGGTGATGAATGGTGCATCAGATCTGATGGTGGAGGTGTTTGGCGACAAGGGACGGCACGCTCGCACCACTGTCGGCGTTTCGGCGTTGCCTGCGGACGCCGCAATCGAGGTCGAAGGCATGTTCGAGGTCGCGTGATCCTCCAATGCCCCACCTCGGCTGGCTTATCGCGCGACCGATCGCCCATCGCGGCCTGCATGATGCTTCAGCCGGCGTGATCGAGAACACAAGTTCGGCCTTTACCGCGGCGATCGCGAACAACTACGGTATTGAGTGCGACTTGCAGATCAGCGCTGACGGCGAAGCCATGGTGCATCACGACGACGCGTTGGGCCGCCTGACCGAAGGCAGTAGCCGCCTCGCCGAGATGAGCGCGGCAGCCATCAAGACGGCGCGCTTCAAGGCCACAGCCGATCACATTCTCACTTTGGGCGAGTTGTGCACGCTGGTCGCCGGGCGCACGACGCTGCTGCTGGAACTCAAAAGCCGCTTCGACGGCGACCTGCGGCTCGCCCGTCGCGCGGCGGAGGTTCTCGCCGGCTACAGCGGGCCGACGGCGGCGATGTCGTTCGACCCCGCGCTGATCGA
>DATATS010000152.1:0-7478 GCA_036268675.1 Pseudolabrys sp. | reverse complement strand
ATCGGCGGCAAATTGCGACAGCCGCACCATCAACTCGACCAGCGCGTCAAGGTCTGCCGGTGGCGAACCGCGATAAGCGCCAAGAATCTTAGCACCCTTGAGCCGGCCGATGAGCGCGCGCGCCGCCGCGTGATCGAGCGGCACCGGGGACAGCGCGACGTCGCCGAGCGCCTCGACCAGCACGCCGCCAAGCCCGACCATCAGCAGCGGGCCCCAGGTCGGATCACCATTGATGCCGAGGATGACTTCGCGTCCCGCCGCGGCCATCGGCTGCACGAGCACGCCATCGATGCGCGCGCGCGCCACGTATTGCATTGCCGCGGCAACGATACGTCCATAAGCAGCGCGTACGGCATCGGCGCTCGTGAGATTAAGCTCGACGCCGCCAACCTCCGTCTTGTGCGGTATCTCGGCGGATTGCACCTTAAGCGCTATGGGGCCTGAAATCTTGCGCGCTGCCGCCTCAGCCTCGCCGACAGACCGCGCCAGCACGCCGGAATTACCGCCGGCGATGCCGTAGGCGACGAGCAGCGGCCGTGCCTGCCATTCGCACAGCACGTCGCCGGATGCCGCCAGTAATTTGCGCGCTGCCGCTGCGTTTGGCCTAAATGCGCTGACGGCCGTTGTCGGCGCCGCCAAGCGCTCGCGGCGGGCCCGATAGTCCGCCATGACGCGCATGGTACGCGCGCAGCCCTCGGCGTTCTTGAACAGCGGATAGCCCGCCTCATTGAGCACCTCGATACTTCGTTCCGCCGGCAAAGTGTAGGTCCACATGAAGACCGGCTTTGCGGTCTCACGCGCGAGCTCGGTCAGTTTGGCCTGGTCGCCTTCGAGAAAGGCCGAGCGGCGGGCGGTCACCACCACCATGACGCCGTCGATCAGCGGCGATCCGGCCACAAGCCGGGCAAATTCAGCGTAGCCGAGCTTTTGCACGCCCTGCGCGGTCGAATCGACCGGGTTCTGCGATGTGCCGTAAGACGGCAGATGCGCGTCGATCGACGCGCGCGTTGCGGCGTCGAGCGCGGGGACGTCGAGACCGGCGCGCCCACAGGCGTCCGCCATCCAGACGCCGGCGCCGCCCGATGACGTGCAGATGCCGATGCGTTTTCCTGCCGGCATCTTGTCCTTGCACGCAAGGAAGCCGACGGCAGTATCGATCATTTCGTCGAAGTCGTTGCCTTCGATCACGCCGTGATGCTCGAAGATCGCACGATAGGCAGCCGGCGACCCTGCGAGCGCCGCCGTGTGCGAGGCGACCGCGCGCTGCCCCGGCTCGGTGCGGCCGATCTTGGCGACGATCAGCGGCTTTGCCATTCGCAGTGCCTTGTCGGCGGCGGCGCGGAATTTCGCCGGCGTCTTGATGTCTTCCAGCAGCAGCAGGAAAACATCGGTCTTGTTCTCGTCGAGCATGAAGTCGAGATAGTCCGAGGCTTCGAGCACGGCCTCGTTGCCGGTGGTCACGATGTGGCGGAACGCGATATTGCGGCCGCGCGCGCGGTCGAAAAACGCAAATCCCATTCCGCCGCTTTGCGAGATCACCGACACGTGGCCCGAGCCAAGCGGTTGCGCCGGCTTGAGCGGGCCGGCGGTCACGTCCATGGCGGGGCTGAAAGTCGGGCAGAGCGCCGCCGCGATGTTGGCAAAGCCTTCGGAATTTGGGCCGCTCACCGCCATGTCGTACTTGCGCGCGGTTGCGCGGATCGCGTCCTGCATGCGTTGGCCGGTCTCGCCCGGTTCCTCGGCAAAGCCCGAACTCAGAATGACGGCGGCCTTGATCCCGGCCTGGCCGCAGCGCTCCATCTCATCGGGCACGAATTGCGCGGGAATAATGAGGATGGCGAGATCGGCAGGCTCAGGCAGTTCGGCAACGGAGGCGTAGGCCTTGCGCCCTTGCACATCGGCGGCGCTGCGGCTCACCGGATAGATCGTACCGGCATAAGGATGGCTCAGCATTATTTCCAGGATACGGCCGCGCAGGCCATGCAGATCGGATGAGGCGCCGACCACCGCCACCGTCTTCGGCAAAAGCAATTTGGAAATATCCGGCACGCGCGCGTCCCTTCTCACCGCAGTCCAAGACCGCGCGCGATGATGCCGCGCAGGATCTCGGTGGTGCCGCCCTGGATGGTGAGCTTGGGCGCGACCTTGAACGCGAAGGCGATCTGCTCGTCGAGCGTCACGCGATTGCTCGCTTCCGGTTCGAGAAAGGCCGAGAGTTCGCGCGCCCGTTCGGGCAGCTTCTGCTCCCAGATGGTGCCGAGGTCCTTGACGATCGAAGCCTCGACGACCGGCTCCTTGCCAGCCTGCAACATGCCGGCGACCGATATCGACATCCTGCGCAACGTATGCAATTGCGCGACCAGTCGGCCAAGCCCCTCGGCGCTGCGCAGATCGGGCTCGGGCCCAAGCGCGCGCACCAGTTCGCCCAGCACATAATAGGTTTCGAGAAAACGTTCGGGGCCACTGCGCTCATAGGCGAGTTCGCTGGTTGCCTGCTTCCAGGCGCCGTCGATCTCGCCCAGCACATGATCGTCGGGAACGAGCACGTCGTCGAACACGACCTCGTTGAAGTCATGCTGGCCGGTCATGTTGAAAATTGGATTGACCGTGATGCCGGGCGATTTCATGTCGACGAGAAATTGCGTCAGCCCGTGGCGGCGGTTTTCCTTGGTGGAGGCGGAGGTGCGGAACAGGCCCAGCATGTAATCGGCGATATGCGCGTTGCTGGTCCAGATCTTGCTGCCGTTGATGCGCCAGCCGCTGTTGACCTTGGTGGCCTTCGCTTTGGCCGCGAATAGATCCGAGCCCGAACCGGGTTCGCTCATGCCGATGACGAAGCACAATTCACCGCGGCAGATGCGCGGGAGAATATCCTGCTTGATGTGCTCGGGCGCGTATTTGAGAAGGATCGGCCCGCTCTGGCGGTCAGCGACGAAATGCAGGCGCACCGGCGCGTTCGCCACGCGGAATTCCTCCGTCACGACGAAACGTTCGAGAAAGTTGCGCTCGTGGCCGCCGTATTTTTTCGGCCAGGTCATGCCGATCCAGCCTTTGGCGCCGACCTTCCTGCTGAAGGCGCGATCCTGCGACTCGACCTCCCACGGCCGGTTCGGATTAAAGGTGCCGGCGGCGGCCTCCTCGGCGATGAAGGCGCGTACTTCGTCGCGCAGCCGGTCACATTCGGGCGGCAGGCGGATTTGATCGAATTGCAGCGTCATCGCGAAGCCACCAGCGGCCAGAATTCATCGGCTCCGCGGCGGGCGATGTCCTTGCCAAGTTTAGCCGCCCACTGGCTTTCATTGCCGAAATCATCGCGCCAGGAGAGCATGCGCAGGGTGAAGCGGTGCAGGACGTGCTCCTGCGTGAAGCCGATGGCGCCAAACACCTGATGCGCGATGGCTGAACCTTCGGCCACAGCCTCCGCGCAGCGGATTTTTGCCGAAGCGACCTCGAGGAAGATGGCATCGTCGATTTCGCCGGCCTGCGCGATGGCATCGGCGGCCGACCCGGACACGGCGAGCGCCGCGGCGGTTTCGCCGGCAAGCCGCGCGAGATTTTGCTGCACGGCCTGAAATTTCCCGATTGGGCGCTCGAAGGCGACGCGCTCATTCGCGTAGGCGACGCACAGCGCCAGGATCGCTTCCAGCGCGCCGGCGATCTGCACCGAGCGGATCGTTCCGCCCATCACCAACAGCGTGTGGCGGTCGACGGATGATGGCGCGGCTGCAAGCTTGCGTGGTTGCACGTCCGCGAGCACAAGGTCGCTCGAGGGTTCGCCGGCGAGATTATGACCGTCATCGAGCCGGCAGTCGGCCGCAGCGACAAGCGCTACGGCTGAACTTTTACCGTCGGATGCGACCACCGCGATGTGTTCGGCCTCGCGCCCGAACGGCACGGCGCGGGCGCGGCCGTTCAGCCTGCCGCTGCCGTTGATTTCGATGGCCTCGTTCGGACGCACCGGCGCAACCGTCATCATGCCCTTCGGCGCGTCGATGCCGGCTTGCGCCAGCAGCCAGCCGGCGAGCAGCGTTTCGGCGAGCGGCACCGGCAATGCAAAGCGCCCAGCCTGGCCAAGAATGGCGAAACCGTCGGCGAGGCTTGCGCCGGCGCCGCCCAGAGCCTCCGGCACCCAGGCAAGCGGCAGTCCCGCTTCGGCGGTCGCGCCCCACAGCGCCGTCTTCCAGTCTGTGTCGCGCGCATTGTTGATCGTCTGAGGATCGGCGAGGTCGGCGAAAATCCGCGCCGCCGTTTCGGCGACGATAGAGTCGCTCTCGGTTACCATTGTCGCTCCGGCTCACTCGAACTTCGACGGGTCTGCGCGCCCGATCCGGCCCATGGTGGGGTCCGACCGAAGCCTTGGCAAGCGGTTGACGGCGCAAGCGTCAAATCGCGCGGGTTCCGCGCCGGACGGGGACTGTTGATCGGGAATACCATCCCGGCTAGCGTGACCGCACCAACGAACAAAAAATCGGGCTGGCGGCCGGCATCGGCACCGTCGCCTGCGCAATGGGGGAGGGCATCATGACGACAAAATTTGCCGCGCTTGCGAGCATCGTTTTCGCCGCGTTCACGATTTCGGCCGGCCACGCGGCGGAGCCCAAGCACGGCGGTATCTTCCACATCTATCACCGCGAAACGCCGCCAAGTCTTTCGATCATCGAAGAGGCGACATTCTCGGTCAACGCTCCCGCGATGGCCATTTACAACAATCTCGTCATCTACGATCAGCACAAGCCGCAAAACAGCATGTCCACCATCGTGCCCGAGCTTGCCACCAGCTGGGCCTGGAGCAAGGACAACCTGTCGCTCACCTTCAAGCTGCGTCAGGGCGTGAAATGGCACGACGGTGTTCCGTTCACCGCCAAGGACGTGAAGTGCACCTTCGATCTGATCCAGGGCAAATCGCAGGACAAGCTCCGCAAGAATCCGCGCAAGGGCTGGTTCGAGCAGGTGGCCGACGTCACTCCCAACGGCGACTACGAAGTGACCTTCCATATGAAGCGGCCGCAGCCGTCGGTGCTGGCCATGCTCGCCTCCGGATATTCGCCGATTTATCCGTGCCACGTGTCGGCGGCGCAGATGCGCACCCACCCGATCGGCACCGGGCCGTTCAAATTCGTCGAGGAGAAGCAGAACGAATCGATCAAGCTCGCGCGCAATCCGGACTACTGGAAAAAGGGTCTGCCCTATCTCGACGGCATCGAATACACGATCATCAAAAATCGTGCGACCGCGGTGCTCGCCTTCGTCGCGGGCAAGGTCGACATGACCTTCCCGACCGAAATGACGGCGGCGCTGGAAGCCGACATCAAGAAGCAGGACCCGACCGCGATCTGCGAACTCAAGCCGATCAACGTCAGCACCAATCTCATCATCAATCGCGAGAACCCGCCCTTCAATAATCTCGAGCTGCGCAAGGCCATGGCGCTGTCGCTCGATCGCAAGGCGTTCATCGACATCATCCTGCAAGGTCAAGGCGACCAGGGCGGCACCATGCTGCCCCTGCCGGAAGGTGTCTGGGGCATGCCGCCGGATATGCTCAAGACCATCCCCGGCTACGGCGACGTGAAGAAGGATCGCGAGGAAGCCCGCGCCATCATGAAGAAGCTTGGCTACGGGCCGGACAAGCCGCTCAAGATCAAGGTGTCCACGCGCAATCTCGCGACCTATCGCGATCCGGCCGTGGTCCTCATCGACCAGCTCAAGGACATCTACATCAGCGCGGAGCTGGAGCCGGTGGAATCCGGCGCCTGGTTCGCCAAGGTCGCGCGCAACGATTATTCCGTCGGCCTCAATCTCACCGGCAACGGCATCGACGATCCCGATCAGGCGTTCTACGAAAATTACGCCTGCGGATCGCAGCGCAACTACACGCATTATTGCAACAAGGACATCGAGAAGCTGTTCGACGTGCAGTCGGTCGAAACCGATCTCGCCAAGCGCAAGAAGCTGGTCTGGGAGATCGACAAGAAACTGCAGGAAGACGTGGCGCGGCCGATCCTGTTCCACGCGCGCACCGGCACGTGCTGGAAGCCCTACGTCAAGAACATGACCATCATGAGCAACAGCGCGTATAACGGCTACCGCTACGAAGACGTTTGGCTGGACAAATAATCGCAAGAATGGCGGCGGCGCGCTTGTCGTGGGGCATGCGCGCCGTTGTCCTTTGACGACGGGAGGCGAGACTGGGCGGCTATCTGATCAGGCGCTTTTTTCTGATGCTCCTGACGCTGTTCGGGATTTCCGTATTGGTCTTTGTGATGCTCCGCCTGGTGCCGGGCAATATCGCGGACATCCTGTTCGACTCGGCCGGCATGATCGACGTCGCCGAGAAGGCCAAGCTGGAGCACGATATCGGCCTCGATAGGCCGATCGTCGTGCAATACGTCGATTGGATCGGCGGCCTCGCGCACGGCGATCTCGGTTATTCTTATGTGTCGGAAAAACCGGCGGCGGCGGAAATCCTGCCGCGTATTCCGATCACCGCCAAGCTCGCAGGGCTTGCGCTGGCGTTTTCGATTTTGTTCGGCGTGCCGCTCGGGGTGATCAGCGCTGTCAAGCAGAACACGCCGCTCGATTACATTCTGCGCGTGGTGAGCCTGAGTGGTCTGTCGATGCCGGCCTTCTGGCTCGGCCTTTTGATACTGATGGCCTGCGTCGCCTGGTTCGGCACGATTCCCATTTACACCGATCCGCCCAAGGGATTCTGGGATTCGCTGTGGCTATTCAGCGTGCCGGCGGCGGCGGTTGGCTTCCGCTCGTCGGCGCTGGTCATGCGGCTCACCCGCTCGTCGATGCTGGAGGTGATGCGGCAGGACTACATCCGCACCGCGCGCGCCAAGGGCGCTTCGAAGTCCAGCGTCAACTACCATCACGCCTTGCGCAACGCGATGCTGCCGGTCGTCACCGTGATCGGCATCGAGGCCGCGTTCCTGATGGGCGGGCTGATCGTGACCGAAACGGTGTTCAACATTCCGGGCGTAGCGCGCTTTCTGGTGGAGGCGATCCGCTGGCGCGATTATCCGATCGTGCAGAGTTTGGTGATGTTCATCGCCATCGTGGCGGTGGTGATCAATTTCCTGGTCGATCTGCTCTACGCGGCGCTCGACCCTCGCATCAGGTATTCGGGTTAGGCGCATGATCCCGAAAAGTAGGAACCGGTTTCCCGCCTTCGCGAAGCCCGCTTCGGCGGGCGAAGGAAGGTCGGGAAAGATCACGCGCCAAATGAAAGAACACTAATGGCCAGCATCGACATCGCACCGGTTCCTGCGCAAGACGCAGTGCAAGCGGAAGGCGTTTGGTCGCGCGTCCGCTATCATGCGGCTTCGCATCCACTTGGCGTCGTCGGCGCGCTGATCATGGCGGCGTTCGTGTTCGCAGCGGTGTTCGCCAATGTCCTGACGGTTTACGATCCGGTCGCGACCAGCGCGAGCCTTGCGCTGGCGCATCCGAGCGAAGCGCATTGGCTCGGCAACGAC
>DATATS010000151.1:0-22987 GCA_036268675.1 Pseudolabrys sp. | reverse complement strand
TCGAGCGTGCGCTTGAGCGCGCGCATCAGGTCGATCGCCACCGGGTCCTTGTAGTCCGGCAAGATGTCGCGCTTCATCACGCCGACGCCGTGTTCGGCCGAGATCGAACCGCCGAACTTCTTCACCACCGCAAACACGACCGCGTTGACCTCGTCCCAGCGCGCCAGAAACTTGGCTTTGTCCATGCCCTCGGGCTGCATCACGTTGTAGTGGATATTGCCGTCGCCGGCATGACCGAAGGGCAATGTGCGCGCGCCTGGAATGAACTTGACCACCGCGGCGTCGGCCTGCGCGATGAACGCGGGCACCGCCGCGACCGGCACCGAGACGTCATGCTTGATCGACGCGCCGATATGGCGCTGCACCTCGCCGAACATTTCTCGGATGCGCCAGAAGCTTGTGCGCTGCGCGCCGCTGTCGGCGATGGTGGCGTCGAGGACGAGACCTTTTTCGTGGCCTTGCGCCAGAATGTCCTCAAGCTCGTCGCGCAAGCCCGTTTGTGCCTGCGACGACAACTCAATCAGCACGTACCAGGGATAAGGCTTGGCCAGCGGCTGACGGCTTGCCGCGTCGTGCTTGACCACGGCGTCGACGCCGGCGGCCAGCATCATCTCGAACGACGTGACGCCGCCGGCGGTGCGACCTTGCGCGAGCGTCAGAAGGTCGATCGCGGCCTGCGGCGACGGCACGCCGGCAAAGGCGGTTTCAACGGAGCGCGGCCGCGGCACCAGCCGCAGCACGGCGGCGGTGATGATGCCGAGCGTGCCTTCCGCGCCGATGAACAGGTTTTTCAGGTCGTAGCCCGTGTTGTCTTTTTTCAGCTTATTGAGATTGTGAAGCACGCGGCCGTCGGCCAGCACCACTTCAAGGCCGAGCGCATGCGAGCGCGCAATGCCATGCGCAATCGCGGCAACGCCGCCGGCATTGGTGGAGAGATTGCCACCGATGGTGCAGGTGCCTTCCGAGGGCAGCAACTGCGGATAGAGCCGGTCGGCGTCGGCCGCGGCTTGCCGCGCGTGCTGCAAGGTGACGCCGGCTTCCACCGTCATGGTGTTGGAAACCGGATCGACCTCGCGCACCTTGTCGAGCCGTCGGAGCGAGAGCACGATCTCGCCGTTGTGCGGAATTTGCCCGCCGACCAGGCCGGTATTGCCGCCCTGCGGCACGATCGCGGTGCGGGTCTCGTTGGCGAGCTTGAGGATCGCCGATACTTCCTCGACCGATCCCGGCCGCAGCACCACCGGCGTCACCCCGTGATAGAGGTCGCGCATCTCGACCAGATAGGATTCCTGGGTCTGCTTGTCGGTGACGGCGTATTTTTCGCCGACGATGGCGATGAAGCGGCTGAGGAGTTCGGGGGCGAGGCGTGGCTGATCGAGCATGTCTGTACCGTAGTTTAGTTTTTGGCGTTCGTCATTATCGGCAGCGCATGAGATCAATGCGCTTTCAGGAAGGCGATATAGTCCTTTTCGGCGCGATCCAGGGCCGCCTTGTCGGCTCCGGTCATCACCACGTCCAGCACGAATTCGTTGCCATCCGTGTCGGCGTCGATGCCGAATGCGCCGACCTCATAGGCCTGCTGCTTTTTGCTTGGATTTTCGAAGGCAAAGCGCAGATAGCCGGGCTTGCCGTTTTTGCGCTCGACCGCGGGCCGTTCGGATATTTTGGCGTCCTTGACGCTGGCGAGCCAGCGCTTGTTGCTGACCTCGGCAAAATCGGCAAGCGATTGCTGTTTGTCGCGATGATAATACACCTGCACGTAGATGAGCGCGGGAGCGCTCGAAAAATCTTTTCCCTTTGGAACGATGACTTGAACCCTGTTTGCCCTGGTCGCCTCCTCGTCGATGACCCAGCCGTCCGGCGGCGTCAGGACGATTTGAAAGGACGGGCAAAGCTTGCCGTCGCACTGGTGCATGAATTTCTTGACTTCCGCTTGCGCGGCGCCGGCAAACAGCATGACCGCAAGCGCCATCGCGACCGGACGAACATGTTTCATGGCGCTCCTCCCCGCGGCGCGGCGGCCCGTTTGAGGCGATCATTGATCGCCTCACCGAGGCCCTCATGCGGCACCTTCATGACTGCGATGGACTCGATGCCGGAGGCATCGAGCGCGCGCAAATGCGAAAACAGATTGGCCGCCGCCTCGATCAGGTCGCCGCGCGCCGACAGATTGAGCGTCACGCAATCGCCCGCAGGCGACGGACCGAATGCCAGCAGCGCTTCGCCCGGCGCAGGCCGCTCGGCATCAAGCCGCAGCCGCGCGCGCGGCGCATAATGCGAAGCCAGCATGCCGGGCGCGAGCGGCGCATCTTCGGCGAGCGGTGCATCGACCAGCGCATGACCCAGCACGCGCTCGATGTCGGCACGCGCCAGTCCGCCGGGCCGCAGCAGCGCGGGCTTTTCAAAACAGGCGACGATGGTCGATTCCACGCCGACCGGGCAGGGACCGGCGTCGAGGATCATGTCGATGCGCCCGCGCAAATCGGCGATCACATGGGCGGCACTCGTCGGCGACACATGGCCCGACCTGTTGGCCGACGGCGCCACGATCGGCCGCTTGAATGTATCGAGCAGCGTGCGCGCGATCGGGTGCGCCGGCACGCGCAAGCCTATCGTGTCGAGACCGGCCAGCGCCAAATCAGAGAGGCCGCAGTCGGGGCGTTTCGGCACAACGAGCGTCAGCGGGCCCGGCCAGAATGCCGCCGCGAGCTTTTCAGCCGCGCTGTCGAACGCGCCGAGCCGCCGCGCGGCGTTGCCCGACGCGACATGCGCGATCAGTGGGTTAAACGCGGGTCTTCCTTTGGCGGCGTAAAGGCGCGCGACCGCCGCGCCGTCGCTGGCGTCGGCGCCGAGCCCATAGACGGTCTCGGTCGGGAACGCGACCAGCCCGCCCTGGCCGAGGCAACGGGCGGCGGCCTCGATTGCCGCGCCATCGGCATTCATCACGCGTGTTCCCGGCTCGGCGGTCATTGTCGGTGTCAACCTTGCAGCTTTCAGGGTGCCGGGGTTATAAGGCCGCCTTCTGTCGGAGTGTAGCGCAGTCTGGTAGCGCACCTCGTTCGGGACGAGGGGGTCGCAGGTTCAAATCCTGCCACTCCGACCAGCACTTAGCTGATATTAGGAACCAGTCCGCCACAGGTGCGGCGACAGGTTCGACCCCCTAAAATCAACCGCTTTGATCCTGCCCATTTCGTGTGGTGGCAATCTCCCGTGGATCGACAAAGCCCTATCCCGCAGCCGCCTCGTCTCTAACGAAGCGTCCGCAGGTTCGTGAAAGCATTTTAGCTATTGATTTTTGTTCCTCTTTTGTTCTAGGATACACTTCGGGACCGCAATTTGATTCGGCTCTATGCCCAAACCCCAGCGCATTCGGGATCCGGTCCACGACCTAATTGAGTTTGGGGTTGATGGCTTTGAGCAAATGGCTTGGCGGCTTCTTGAGACGCCGGAGTTCCAAAGACTTCGGCGCATCCGTCAGCTTGGGTTCTCGGAATTTGTTTTTCCAGGAACTACACACAGCCGATTTGCACACAGCATTGGAGTTTTTCACACGGCAAGGCAGCTCTCGCAGCGAATCGCAAAAGTCGCCGCTAATCCTAATCAAGCGAGAGCGGAGATAGCCATGGCAGCTGCGCTCGTACATGATCTTGGCCATGGTCCGTTCAGTCACGCTTTCGAAAGCGCGGCCAAAAAACTAGTGCCTAAGGCCCGGCACGAAGAATGGACGGCGGAAATCATCCTTGGTGATACTAACGTAGGCCGAATTCTGAATGACTATGGAATTAAAAAAGACGTTGCGGATTTGATCGCCGATGACACGCCGCACGACATCTATGCTTCGATTGTCTCAAGTCAATTTGACGCGGATCGCCTTGACTACGTTCGGCGCGATCGAATGATGTCCGGCGTTTATCACGGTGGGTTTGATTTTTCGTGGCTGATGGCAAATTTAGAGGTTGATAGCGTCCCTGTGGCCCGGGATGATGAAACGATTGGCGAAGTTGAAGCGCTTGTTTTGGGACGAAAAGCATTCCAAGCGGCTGAGGCTTACGTGCTTGGATTGTTTCATTTGTATTTTACTGTTTATTTTCACAAAACGACTCGCGGCGCCGAGAAAATACTGACAGCATTGCTCCTGCGCGTTGGCGAACTTGTCCGTGAAAAAAAGATAGATTGGTCGGGTCTCGATGAGAGCCATCCCATCATTAGTTTTATAATTAAGCCGTCGTTGGATCGTTACCTAAACTTGGATGACTTCGTTTTTTTCACCGCGTTTCAGTCCATGATGTCGGCAAAAGATGACATCGTAAAGGAACTCTCGACGCGCCTTGTTCATAGAAGGCTCTATAAGGCGATCGATATCACTGCGCTGCTCACGCCAAACGGTGGAGAGGCTGCTGTGGCTCGTTTTAAATTGCGGCTTGCTGAAGCTAAGAAGTCTGGAGCGTTTGGGCCGATCGACCTACTAGAGGATAATCCGACCCGCAATCCGTACCAGCGGAGAGGATTCGAAACTCCGGAGTCGCTTTCAAAAGTCTTCATTCGCAGACGCGATGGAACTGCGTTCGAAGATTTGCGGGATAGCTCCGATGTAGTGAGGGCCCTTCAAGAGACTTCGATGTATCGAGTCTATGCAAGGGATGCAAAGACGAACGCCACAATAAGTAAACTCTTGGAAGGAGCATGATATGGCACAACCGGGGAATACGGCACGTATCATTTGGTTAAATGGCGGCCGAATGATTGGCAAAACTCGATTTCAAAAATCTACCTACTTCCTTGAGGCGCTTGGGATCGGGTTTGGATTTGAGTTTGCTTATCATCACTACGGTCCATACAGCGAAGAGCTTGCTAGCTTGTCCGAAGATGCCAGGGCGCTTCAGTTTCTTGATATTGAATTTCATAGATCGCAGGATGGGCCGGAGTACGCTATTTTTGTAGCTAAAGGCGAAAATATCGAAGGCGACCAGAATCGAAATTTGGATAGTTTGCGGGAGGCCGCTTTGCAGATTCTCAAAAAATATACTGCAGTTGAGTTGGAGCTCGCGGCAACTGCAGATTTTTTAGAGAAGATTGGCTTTGGTGACCGAGCTTGGAGTGAAACGGGTCGGAGGAAAGCTCTAAAAGCTTCTAACGATCGGATTGCGCGAGCAAAGCAGCTCTTGCAAGAACTATCGACAATCCGGAGCGTGGCTCATTAAGTCTCATTAAATCTGAACCTGTGGCCGCCACAGGTTGAAGGGTGTGGAACGTGAACAAACGGCGTTGAACGCCGACAAAAAACGTTGATCAGTCAAAGGATGGTCGGTGACCCGCATTGTTCGGGACGAGGGGGTCGCAGGTTCAAATCCTGCCACTCCGACCAGTTTTATCAAGGAAATCAGGGCAATTCCCGAAGCCGTTCCTGGCGAGGCGGGGCGTCGCCGCTTGCCCTTGTGCGAGGCGGCGTCGCCCGCGTACCTTTGGCGGCCTGGGGCACTCCAATCGCCACCCAAGCTGACCATAAAAAAACAAGCCCGAGCGCGGCGAATGCCGGGCATGAGGAGAGAAGCGCCATGAAGACATCGATCAAGACGTTCGGCTTGGGACCGGGCCTCGGGCTGGCCCTGGCCGTCAGCCTGTCGTTGGCCGCCGCCGTTCCGGCGAGCGCGGCCGACTTGAAAATGATGACCGGCCCGCAGGGCGGTTCATGGATTCCGCTCGGCGGCCAGATGAAGGACATGTGGGAAAGAGCGATCCCCGGCCTGAAGGTGCAGGTCCTGCCCGGCGCCGGCATGGCGAACGTGCGCGGCGTCGACGAAGGCAAAGCCGACATCGGCTTGGGCAACTCGATCTCGACGGTCGACGGCGTGCAGGGCAAGCCGCCGTTCCCGAAGGCGGCGACCAATATCTGCAACATCGCCACGCTCTATCCGCAGTATTACCAGCTCGTGGTTCCCGCCGACTCCGGCATCAACTCGATCGCCGATCTCAAAGGCAAGGCGATCACCACCCAGCAGCGCGGCAATACCGGCGAGTTGATCACCCGTCAGTTGCTCTCGGTCAACAACATCACCTACAGCGACGTGAAGGTGAGCTTTGTCGGCTATTCCGACTCGGTCAACCAGATGAAGGACGGCCACGCCGTCGCCTTCGGTCTCGGCACCCAGGTGCCGGCCGGCGCCATCATGGATCTCGCCGCCGCTCGCCCGATCAAGCTGCTCGACCAGTCGTCGAGCTACGCGGGGATGAAGAAGCTCAATCCCGGCTACACGCTGGTGACGGTCAAGAAGGGCAGCTATCCCAAGCAGGACAAGGACGTGAAGGTGATTGGTTACGCCACCCACGTCTTCGTGTCGTGCAAGCTGCCCGCCGATGAGGTCTACGCCATGACCAAGACGTTGATGGACAATACCAGCACGCTGGCGAGCATCGCCAAGGCGATCGGAGAGCAGAAGATGGCCGACTTCGCCGAGGACATCGGCGTGCCGTTCCATCCCGGCGCCGCCAAGTTCTACAAGGAACACGGCATCACGGTGAAGACGAATTGATGATACCAATGCCGGCGCGGCTCAAACCGCGCCGGCATTGCGTTTAATATTCAGGCCGGTGGGCGGTCGCTTTTCATGAACGGCAAATTTGAAATCAGCTACCGCGGCGCCGTGCGCGTGGCCACCGTCGCCATCAGCGTCGCCATGGTGCTCTACCATATGTGGGCAATCGGCGTCGGCTCGCCGGAAGCAATCTGGTTCCGCGGCACCCATCTGCTGTTCGCGCTGGTGCTGACGTTTCTGATCTTCCGCGTCACCGGCGCGGGCGAGGGGGGTCCGGGCGTCTCGGATTATGTGCTGCTCGTGCTCGGCGCCTTGCCGATCCTCTATTTGTTCGTCAACTACGATTACATCGTCAACCGCATCTTCTACGTCGACGATTTAACGCTCATGGACAAGATCATGGGCACGATGATGACGCTGGTGGTGCTGGAGGCCGTGCGCCGCGTGCTCGGCTGGGCCATGCCGATCACGGCGGTCGTATTCCTGTGCTACGGCTTGTTCATCGCGCGGCTGGAGCCGCAACGCCTGCTCGACCAGCTCTACATGGGCACCGAAGGCATTTTCGGAATTCCGCTCGCGGTGTCGGCGACCTACGTGCTGATCTTCGTCGTGTTCGGCTCATTCATGGAGCGCACCGGCACCGGGCAATTGTTCATGGACTTTGCCACGGGATTGACCGGCCATCACACCGGCGGGCCGGGCAAGGTGGCCGTGGTGTCCTCCAGCCTGTTCGGCACCATTTCCGGCAGCGCCGTCGCCAATGTGATGGTGACGGGGCAGATCAGCATTCCCCTGATGAAGCGCACGGGCTTCAAGCCCGAATTCGCCGGCGCGGTCGAAGCCGTGGCCTCGACCGGCGGGCAGATCATGCCGCCGATCATGGGAGCCGCTGCGTTCGTGATGGCGGAATTTCTCGGCGTTCCCTACGGCCAGGTGGTGATCTGGGCGGTCATCCCGGCGGTGCTGTATTATCTCGCCTGCTTCTCGGCGGTGCATTTCGAAGCCAAGCGCCTCGGGCTTGTCGGTCTGCCGCGCTCGGAACTGCCCAAGCTTGGGACGGTGCTGCGGACCAATGGCCATCTGTTCATTCCGGTCGCGCTCATCCTGATCGTGATCTATTCCGGCTACAGCGCCCCGATGGCGGCGCTTGTCGGCACGCTCTCCTGCTTTCCCGTGGCCGCGCTGCGCAAGTCGACGCGCGTCAACGTGACCTTCGACAACCTGCTCGGCGCCCTGGTCGATGGCGCGCGCAACACTATCCCGGTGGCGCTCGCCTGCGCCGCCGCCGGCATCGTCGTCGCGGTGGTGACGGCGACCGGGCTCGGCATCGTGTTCACGCAATTCGTCGTGCACCTGTCCAAGGACATGCTGCTGCCGGCGCTGATGCTGACCATGCTGGCGGGGATCATCCTCGGCATGGGCATTCCGACCACGCCCGCCTACATCATCATGACCGCGCTGCTGGTGCCGGCCATCGTCAAGCTCGGCGTGATCGTGCCGGCCGCGCACATGTTCGCCTTCTATTTCGCGATTCTTTCGGCGATCACGCCGCCGGTCGCGCTGGCCGTATTCGCCGCCTGCGGCATCGCCAAGTCGGACTTGTGGAAAACGGGGCTCGCGGCGGTCAAGATCGGCGCCACCAGCTTCATCGTGCCGTATATGTTCGTCTATGAGCCGTCGCTGCTGATGATCGGCGACTGGCCGACCATAATCACAAGCTGCGTCAGCGCGTCCATCGGCGTGGTGCTGTTCGCCGCCGGCTTGCATGCGTACCTCATCACCGCTACCAATTTCTGGCAGCGCCCGATGCTGTTGATAGCGGGCTTGCTGCTGATAAAACCCGGCCTTGAAAGCGACATGGTGGGGGTCGCCCTTGCGGCGGTCGTGATCGTTACCCAGGTGATGGCGAAGCGCGCGCTTCCCAAGGCTGAGATTGCAGCGGAATGACCAAGCGTAAAAGTCCCGAGGATCTACGCAGCTACCGGTGGCTGGGCGTCAACGACCTGCGTTCGTTCGGCCATCGCGCGCGGCTGCGCCAGGGCGGCTTCGACGGTCCCGACTGGACCGGCAAGCCGGTGATCGGCATCATCAACACCTGGAGCGATATCAATTTCTGCCACACGCATCTGCGCGCCCGCGCCGAAGACGTAAAGCGGGGCGTGGTGCAGGGCGGGGGCTTTCCCGTCGAGCTGCCGGCGATGTCGCTTGCCGAACCCTTCGTCAAGCCATCCACGATGCTTTATCGCAACCTGCTGGCGATGGAGACGGAAGAACTTTTGCGCAGCCACCCGATCGACGGCGCGGTGCTGCTCGGGGGCTGCGACAAGACCACGCCGGCGCTGCTGATGGGCGCGATCAGCATGGGCGTGCCGACGATCTATGTCCCGGCCGGTCCGCAATTGCGCGGAAACTGGCATGGCCAGTCGCTCGGCTCCGGCTCGGACGCCTGGAAATATTGGGACGAGCGGCGCGCCGGCCGCATCACCCAGGAACAATGGGAAGAGATCGAAGGCGGCATCGCCCGCACCTTCGGCACCTGCATGGTGATGGGCACGGCCGCCACGATGATGGCAATCACGGAGACGCTCGGCCTCTCGCTGCCGGGCGCGTCGTCGATCCCTGCCGCCGACTCCGCGCATCCGCGTATGTGCGCAAATTCCGGCCGCCGCATCGTCGACATGGTGTGGGAGGACTTGACGCCCGACAAGATGCTTACGCCGGCCGCGTTCGACAACGCCATCCGCGTGCACATGGCCATGGGCGGATCGACCAACGCCATCATCCACGTCGTGGCGATGGCGCGTCGCGCCGGCATCCCGCTCGACATGAAGCGCTTTGACGATTTGTCGCGCGACGTCCCGGTGCTCGCCAATGTGCGGCCATCCGGAAAATTCCTGATGGAAGACTTCTATTATGCTGGCGGCCTGCGCGCGCTGATGGCCGAACTGAAGGGTAAGCTCGATCTCACCTGCATGACGGTGACCGGCAAGACGCTCGGCGACAACATCGTGGGCGCGGAAGTCTATAACCGCGACGTGATCCATTCGCTCGATGACCCGGTATCGAGCGAACACGCAATGGCGGTGCTCACGGGAAATCTCGCCCCGCAGGGCTGCGTCATCAAGCCGTCGGCGGTGGAAAAGCGCCTGCTGCATCATCGCGGGCCGGCCATCGTGTTCGAGGATTACAACGAGATGGCGCGCACGGTGGATCGCGAGGATCTCGACGTGACGGCGGACCATGTGCTGGTGCTCAAGAACGGCGGCCCCAAAGGTGGCCCCGGCATGCCGGAATGGGGAATGCTGCCGATCCCGAAAAAACTGCTGAAGGCCGGCGTCAAGGACATGCTGCGCATTTCAGACTCGCGCATGAGCGGCACCAGTTACGGTGCCTGCATCCTGCACGTGGCGCCAGAAAGTTTCGTCGGCGGCCCGCTTGCGCTGGTCAAGACCGGCGACGAAATCGAAGTCGACGTGCACAAACGCACAATCCACCTGCACGTCAGCGACGAGGAACTGGCGCGCCGACGCGCCGCCTGGAAGCAGCCGGCGCCGCGCTATCCGCGCGGCTATGGCGCGCTCTATTCGCAGCACATCGGGCAGGCCGATGAAGGCTGCGATTTCGATTTCCTTCATGCCGGCGGCGCGATCCCCGAGCCGGAAATTCACTAGCGCGGAAACCGGATCGGCGCCGCGCTACGGCTGATTGGCCCAGAAGTTCATCGCAGCCGACGCACTCGAGCCGCCGATCACGCAAGGCAGCCCGGCGGCGGTCAAGCTGACAACGGCGGCGGCGAGGCAGCCGCCTGCAATCGCGCTCTGTCCGATATAACCCCACCATGACACATCGCGCTTGTAGGCCGGTCCCTTGCGTTGCAGGTCGGCGATGGCCGCCAGCGCCTGCTTGCGGATCGAGGCGACATCGACGGTTTCGGCGGCCTCGGTGATCTCGTCGAGCGCGACGACGGTGGCCTTCGGCTGGTTGCGCGCCTTGCTCGAACTCCTGAGCATGTCGAGCAGCGCCTGGTCGTGGGTGGCGTTACTGGCGAGCGTGAACTTCGCCATGCTGCCGATGGTGAGTTTATCGGCGTCATCCTTGTTGGCCGACCAGCCGAGCATGGCGATCATCTGCATGACCGGGCCGTAGCTGCCGGTCGCGAAATAATATCCCCACAACGTGTCGAGCACTTCCGGGCTCGCCTCCAGCACGTCCTTGGGACGTTTCTTGCCTGACGATAAACCGAACTTGAAATGACTGCGGAAGCGTTCGAAGCCGGTCGGGATCGGCTTGATCGCCAGCCTGTCGAGCGTGGGAAGTTGGTCGGTGAGATATTTCTCGATCATGAAATGGCGTTCGGGCATGCGATAGGCGACGTCGCCGAGCAACTGCTTCCAGTTCGGCAGGCCGGAATACGCAATCGCCCGCACCACGATCCAGCGATCCCGGCTGCGCATCGCAAGCGTCTCGGAAATCAGATTTGGCGCTTCGGCCGGATGCGAGCCGATGACGCCGGCGAGAAAGCCGACATACGCGTTGCATTTTTCGGGCTCGTTGAACGCGCCGATCTTGCTCAAGGCGCGCATGACGGTGGGCACCTGGCTGGGCTCAGGCCTGGCGCGATAAGTGCTGATCCAGTGGAGCCCGGCTGCTTCCGACGTGATGTCCGGCGCGTGCGTCGTGGCGCCGGCTTGCGATCCGGCAATCAGGGCGATGGCCCCGGCCGTCAGCCAGCGCAAAGTGTTTCCGTGCAAATTCTTGCGGCGCATGTCCCCTCCGCTTCCGCATGCCGGCGCATCTCACATCGGCGCCGCAGCGATTCCCCCAGAAGCTGCGTTAAACCTGACCAACGCCTGAGACATTTTCGTGGGCGGCTTTAGGCAAAGTCGTGGCGAGATCGACGCGCATTGCGGCGGGCTTTGCGTTTTCGCTGTATCATTTTGGGAAAGCCATTGACGGGATCGACGCCTTGCGGGCATTTGCATCGCCATGAGTGACGACATTCCCTTCGACAAATCGCTCGATCTTGCGCCCGACCGGGTGGATGAGGTCATGCCCGGCGTGCGCCGCATCATGGCGAACAACCCCGGGCCGTTCACCTTCAAGGGCACGCTCAGTTACATCATCGGCAAGGGCAAGGTCGCGATCGTCGATCCTGGCCCCGACGATCCCGCCCATATCGCGGCCTTGCTCGACGCTGTGCGCAACGAAACGGTGACGCATATTTTCGTCACGCACACCCACCGCGATCATTCGCCGGCGGTGCCGGCGGTGAAGGCCGCGACCGGCGCCACGGTTTATGCCGAAGGCCCGCATCGCGCCGCGCGGCCGCTGCATATCGGCGAGCACAATCCGCTCGATGCCTCCGGTGACCGCGATTTCCGTCCCGACGTGATGCTCAAGGATGGCGAGGTGGTGACGGGCGACGGCTGGGCGATCGAGGCCGTGACGACGCCCGGCCACACGGCGAACCACATGGCGTATGCGCTCAAGAGCAACGACACGTTGTTTGCCGGCGATCACGTGATGGGCTGGGCCACCACGATCGTCGCCCCGCCCGACGGCGCCATGAGCGACTACATGGCCTCGCTCGACAAATTGCGACAGCGCAGCGAAGCGGTCTATCTGCCGGGCCACGGCCCCGCCATCCGCGACGCGCCACGTTTCGTGAATTACTACATCCTGCACCGCAAGGCGCGCGAAGCCTCGATCCTGCATCGGCTGGGCAAGGGCGCAACCGACATCCCGAGCATCGTGCGCGCAATCTATATCGGCCTCGATCCGCGGCTGACGGGAGCGGCCGGCCTGTCGGTGCTGGCGCATCTGGAGGATCTGGTCGCGCGCGGCGTTGTGGCAACCGACGGGGCGCCGTCGATCGAGGGCGTTTACCGGCTGGCGGGTTAATCTACCGCTTCGGCCTTTTGGCGGGCGGCTTCCTGGCAGATGGCGCGGGCTCGGGTCGCGGCTCCGGCAGATTGCTCACGGCGTCGTCGATATCGCTCAGCAGCGCGCGCACACGCTTCGCGTTGGCGCCGAAGTCGTGCAGGCCGTAGCGCGAGGCCGAGCGCACGTCGACGCGCGAGCCCGTCCCTTGCGCGCTCACGCGGATCACCACGTCGTCGCGAAAGCCCATGATCAGCGTGCGCGCCGTCGCCTCGATGATGCCCGCGCGCCGGCCCGCTGCCGGAGGCCGGGTGTCGACCACCTGCCATTTGCGTTTTGCCACCAGCGCGAGCGCCACATCATAGACCGGCTTGGGCGGCGCATCGGTCTCGAGCGGCATGATGTCGGGATAGCCGGCCTTCTGTTTGGCGGCGAAGACCGCGCCCGGATAGTCGGTGCGGCCGGGCGGGCGCGACTGCGCCAGCACGTCGAAGCGCGGCGGGTCCGCCGTATCGGTCGTGATGTCGTAGATCTCCGGCAGTTTGCTGGCGCGATAGGCGAGATAACCCGGATAGACGAGCAGCAGCGCCCCGAGCATCAATCCGAGGATGGAATAGCGCAGGCCGCCGAGGCCCTGCCGCCAGATCGGGATGAACGAGGCAACGGCCAGCAGGATCGCCAGCGCCGCGAAAATGAGCGCAGCACCGAATGTCGCGAGCGCCGGCACGATCTCCAGAACGCCCGAGCGCACGATCACGATCGCGAGCAGGACGACGACGAGCGAAAACAGCGCCAGCCGGCTCGACCAGACGGCGAGCTTGGAATTGGGCTCATCGACGAACGGACGGCGCAACATTGACGGCTACTCCACGCGATTTTTCGGCCAATCAGCTCATCGGCGCGCCAACCTAACCATTCGCGCGGCATGAGCAAGGGTCAGTGTTTGAGGATGAAGCGATGCCGCGATCGCAGGCGCTCCCTCTCCCCGTTGGGGAGAGGTGAAGCGGAGCCGCGATGCGGTTCCAGCCCGTTCACCCGCCGCGCCGGACATTCGTATCGAGGCTGCGGCGCAGCGCGCCGCGATCGACCTTGCCGGTGCGGCCGGTCGGCAGTTCCGAGGCAAAATGATAGACGTCCGGCCGCTTGTATTTCTCCAGGCGCGTGGCGATCCATTGCCGCAGTTGCGTTTCGTCGACGCCGCCTTCGGCGCGCGGCACGATCAGCACGTGGATGCGCTCGCCGGTGATGTCGTCGGCAACGCCGACGGTGAGCGCGGCTGCCACCGCCGGATGCTGCGCCAGCACGCCGTCGAGTTCGAGCGGCGAGATTTTCGCGCCGCCGCGAACGATGAGGTCGTTGCTGCGCCCCGCCAGTTCGACCGTTCCGTCGTCGCGCAGCCGCGCCAGATCGCCGGTGCGGAAAAAACCCCCGGCGAATGCGGCGTGTGTCAAATCGGGCCGGTCGAGATAGCCGTTCATGATGAAGGGCGTGAGGATCTGTAGTTCGCCGACTTCTCCGCCGCCGAGTTCGCGGCCGTCCGTATCGGCGATGCGGAAACGATCTCGTCTGGCGGCGTGTCCGATCGCGCCGGTAAACGGCTGCGCCGGGGCGGTCACGTTGAAGAAGTTCGAGGTGCAGGTTTCCGTCAGTCCGTAGATGTCGATAATCGTCACTTGCGGCAGGATTCCGCGCAGGTGCTGTCCAAGCGCGGAACTGAACGGTTCGCCGCCGGTGTGAATGCGGGCGAGCCTGGCCCGCGCCAGATGCGGCGAAAGCACGCCCGCGTCCGCGGCGACGAGCCGTCGCAACATGGTCGGCACGAAGGCGGCGTCGGTCAGTCCGCGCTGCGCGATTTCCGCCATCGTCGCCGCCGGATCGAAGCGCGACGACATGAAAACGCGTCCGCCATTGAGAAGCGCAAGCAGGCCGTACCAGATGCCGAACACGAAGATGATCTGCAGCACGAGGAGCGCCCGCGTGTCCGCCGAAAAATCGAGTACGCTGTTGATTTCGGCAAGCTTGGGCGCGAACGCCGCGTGGCTGACGACCACGCCTTTGGGCGCACCGGTCGAGCCCGAGGTAAAAAGGATAAAAGCCGCATCCTTGAGGAGAGGGCGGTCGGGCGGCGGCGCATCGGCGAGGCGGCTGAGCCCGCCGCGACCGGTCACCAGGAATCGCGCTCCGGCCGCCACTTGCGTCGCCTGCGTTGCAGCTTCCGGTGCCGCGCGCGATACGGGGACCACCGCGCCGCCCGCCGCCCAGACGCCGAGGAAAGCGGCAATGTCGTCGGGTGCGTTGGCGACGGCGACCAGCACCGGCTCGTCCGCGGCGACGCCTTCGCGGCGCAGCGCCGCAGCAGTCTCGCGGGCCGCCGCGGCAAGCTGGGCGTAGCTCAAGCTGCCGGACGCGTCCTCGAGTGCCACCGCGTTGGCGAAACGCGCACAAGCTTCAAACAGCAGCGCGTCGAGTCGTTCGCTCATTGCGCTTTTTTTCTGCGCACGATCTTTTCCGAAAACAGGTTCTCACTTTTCGGGATCATGCGCTAAAGCGCGCGTCGCGCCAGGCGATAGCCGCGCGCAATCCATCCTTGCGCGCGATGTCCATGAACGCCTGCTTGTCTTTGCTGCCCGGGCCTTCGATCGCAAGGTCGATATCGAGCGCTTCGTCCAGCGCCTTGGTGAGGCCCATGATCTCGAAAGTACGGTTGATGGCGCGTTTGGACTTTTGCACGAGGTCGGGATCGATCACGGCGATGTGGCGTGCCATTGCCAGCGCCGTCGCCTGCACGTCGCCGGGAGCGACCATCCGATTGATGAGGCCGATATCGAGCGCCTCGCGCGCAGGAATGCGGTCGGCGCCGGTCAAAATGATTTCCTTGGCGCGCTTGGGTCCGACCAGCCAAGGCAGGATCATCACGACAATGCCGGCGCCGAATTTCAATTCCGGCTCGCCGAACGTCGCGTCGTCCGCGGCGATGGTGATGTCGCAGCACAGCGCCAGTTCGCAGCCGCCGGCGAGACAGTAACCGTTGACGGCGGCGATGGTCGGCTTTTTCAGCGACCAGAAGCGCGTAATCGCAGAAAAGTCGCGGTCAAGGATCTCGCGCCATTGCGCCGCGCCGGAGGGCTTGGCCTCCATCTGCTCTTTGAGGTCGAAGCCGGAGGAGAAATTGCCGTCGGCGCCGCTGACCACCAGCGCCCGCACAGTGTCGTCGGCCTCGACCGCATCGAGCGCGGCCTGCAATTCGCCCAGCATCTGCTTGTTGATGGCGTTCAACCGCTGCGGCCGGTTGAGCGTGAGCAACGCCACCGCGCCGTCGGTCTTAACCTCGATGGTCTCGAAGGCCGCCGTCATTTGCCGGTCCACCCGCGCGCGCTAGTCTTTCACGTCAAGCAGCTCGACGTCGAACATCAGCGTGGCGTTCGGCGGAATGACGCCGGCGGCGCCGCGGTCGCCATAGCCGAGCGCCGGCGGGATGATCAGCGTGCGCTTGCCGCCGACTTTCATCGTGGCAACGCCCTCGTCCCAGCCTTTGATGACGCGACCTTGGCCGATCGGAAATTCGAACGGTTCGCCGCGATCGACCGAACTGTCGAACTTCTTGCCCTTGGCGCCGTTCACATAGAGCCAGCCGGTATAGTGCATGACGCAAGTCTGCCCGGGCTTCGGCGTGGCGCCGGTGCTGACTTCGATGTCCGTGATTTTCAGTCCCGATGCTGTGGTCATTGTTTTTCCGGCGGCATGGGCCGCTGTTGGCGTGAGTGGACCGGCGGCGATGGCCAATAGTCCGGCGACGAGCGCAAGCGTCTTGATGATGCCTGCGTTGGACAAAGCTGGCATTGAGGTCTCCTCGTTGGGCAAAGGTTCTAGCGCGAAGGCCAACCGGTTGTCGCTTCTATTGCGCCGCGCAAGGGCGTTTCACTCCGCCGCCTGCACGTTCGGCAGGCGATAATCCGCAAATTGCTTGCGCAGCGTCAGCTTCTGGATTTTCCCGGTGGCGGTGTGCGGGATTTCATCGACGAAGGCGACATCGTCCGGCATCCACCATTTGGCGATCTTGCCCTGCATGTAGCCGAGGATGTCTTCCTTGGTGGCGCTCTCGCCTTTCTTGAGCACGATCACCAGCAGCGGACGCTCGTCCCATTTCGGATGCTTGACGCCGATGGCGGCGGCTTCCGCAACTTTGGGATGGCCGACCGCGAGGTTTTCGAGGTCAATGGTCGAGATCCACTCGCCGCCGGACTTGATCACGTCCTTGTTGCGGTCGACGATCTGCAGGTAGCCGTATTTGTCGAGGGTCGCGACGTCACCGGTGTCGAACCAGCCGTCCTTCTCGAACACCTCGGCGCCGTCGCCCTTGAAATAGCTTTGCGCGACAGCCGGCCCGCGAACCTTAAGCCGGCCGAAGGTCTTGCCGTCCCACGGCAGGTCCTTGCCGGCATCGTCGGAGATTTTCATCTCCACGCCGAACGGCGGGTGGCCGGCCTTCTGCTGCACGTCGAGCTTGGCCTCGCCGGTGAGCGCGGCGTATTCCGGCTTCATGGTGCAGAGCGAGCCGAGCGGGCTCATCTCGGTCATGCCCCAGGCGTGGATCACCTCGACGCCGTAATCGTCCTGGAAGGTTTTGGTCATGGCGCGCGGGCAGGCCGAGCCGCCGATCACGACACGCTTGAGATAAGGCAGCTTGCCGCCGGTCTTTTCCAGCTCCTGCAACAGCATCAGCCAGATCGTCGGGACGGCGGCGGTGAAGGTGACTTTGTAATTCGTCAGCAGCTCGTAGATCGAGGGCCCGTCCATCTTCGGTCCCGGCAGCACGAGGCTTGCGCCAACCATCGGGCAGGAAAAGGCAAGCGACCAGCCATTGGCGTGGAACAGCGGCACCACCGGCAGCACGATGTCGCGCGAGGAAATTCCCTTGCAGTCCGGCATCGACGCCATGAAGGCGTGCAGCACGTTGGAGCGGTGCGAATAGACGACGCCCTTGGGATTGCCGGTGGTGCCCGAGGTGTAGCACATGCCGGCGGCCGTGTTCTCGTCGAACGCGCGCCACTCGAAATCGCCATCGACTTCATCGATCCACGCCTCGTAGGCGACGGCGTTTTTCAGCGTGGTCTTGGGCATGTGCGCGGCGTCGGTGAGCACGACATAGCGCTCGATCAGCGGCAGCTTGTCGGCGATCTTTTCCAAGAGCGGCACGAAGGTGATGTCGACGAACATCATGCGGTCGCCCGCGTGGTTGACGATCCACACGATCTGCTCGGGGAACAGGCGCGGGTTGACCGTGTGATAGACCGCGCCCAGCCCGAGGATGCCGTACCAGCTCTCCAGATGGCGCCAGGTATTCCAGGCGAGCGTGCCGACCCGGTCGCCCAGTTTGATGCCGTCCTTTTCCAGCCGCTGGGCGACTTTGAGGGCGCGGGCGCGGATCGCGGCATAATCGGTTTCCACGATCGGCCCTTCGACCGAGCGGGTGATGACCTTTCGTTCGCCGTGATAGGTGGCGGCGTGATCGATGATGCGATGGCACAGCAGCGGCCAATCCTGCATCTGCCCGAGCATGGCATTCCCTCCTCGACGGTCTTATCTTTTGGGCCGGCGCCCTCGCCAGCCGTCCATAAGTTATCCTGCGCGCGGGATGGCGCAAGCCGCATGTCCCATGCGGAGAAATGCCGCAATCGGAGCCCGACATCGTGCGCATGAGGCTATTGCTGGCGATCGCCTGGTTCGCGGGGCTTGGTTGCGGTCTCGCCTTGGCGGACGGCGTCCCGCTGCCGCGCCCGCGGCCCGCAATGTGGACCGAGCCGCATTCGTTCGCGGAAGCCGCCGCCGGCGCCGGCCCCGATTTCAATTCCGCCGCGATGACTGCCGAGGCGACCGACTGTGACAAGCGCCTTGCCGCCATAGCCCTGCTCAAGCCGATGCCGCGCCTGATCGGGCCGGGTGCCTGTGGCGGCACCGACATGGTGGAGCTCGACGCGGTGCTCACGCCCGACAAAGCCCGCATCGCGGTCAAGCCGGCGGCGCTGCTCAATTGCGGGATGGCGGAATCGCTGGCTTCCTGGCTGCGCGACGAGGTTGCGCCGCGCGCCGCCAAACTGGGTAGTCCACTTAACGCAATCGAGAACTACGATTCCTACGAATGCCGGCCGCGCAACCGCCTCGTCGGCGCCAAGCTGAGCGAGCATGCCCACGGCGAGGCGCTCGACGTGCGCGCGCTTCATCTGGCCGACGGCCGCCGGCTCGAACTCACCGACCCGAACGTGGACAAGCCCCTGCGCCAGGCCCTCCACGACACCGCCTGTCATCGATTCACCACCGTGCTCGGCCCCGGCGAGCCTTTTCACGAGGGCCATATCCATCTCGACGTGATTGCGCGCCGCGGCGGCTATCGCATCTGCGAATGGGACGTGCGCGAACCGGGGCCGCCGGCGATACCGCTGCCGCGTCCGCGCCCGGCGCTCGCCGACGCCCGTTAAGCATGCCCTTAGTCTTAAGGAAGCGGCCACGATCCGTTCACAGTTCGCTGGCTTAAATGCAGGCCATGGCCATCGTCTCGCCCACAGAGCTATTGCCGCCCGCGCCACGCCGCGGATTGAGCCGCCGCAGCCTTCTCAAAAGCGGCCTCGGCCTGACCGCGCTTGGCGGGCTGATGATGCCCTCGACCGCGGCCTATGCGGCGGTCGAAGCGGCACACGATCTGATCATCACCCGCTATGCCCCGGTGCCCGCCAACTGGCCGCCCGGCCAGCGCCTGAGCATCACTGTCGTTGCCGACCTGCATGCCGGCGGGCCCAATATGGGAATTGAGCGCGTCGCCCAAGTGGTGGATGGCGCCAATGCGCTCCAGTCCGACCTGATCGTCGTGCTGGGCGACTATTTCGCGACGCACCGCTTCATCACCGAACACGTGCCGCATGCGGCCTGGGCGGGCGAACTGGCGCGGCTGAAGGCGCCGCTCGGGGTCTATGCGATTCTCGGCAATCACGACTGGTGGTTCGACGTCGAGGGCGTGCGCAAGGCGCTGGCCAAAGTGGGCCTGCCGCTGATGGAAAACGACGCCGTGCTGCTGGGCGCACCCGGCAACCGCTTCTGGCTTGCCGGCCTCGGCGATCAACTCGCGCATGTCCTGGGCCCCGGCCGGTTCGAGGGCGTCGACGATCTGCCGGGAACGCTTAATCACGTCACCACCGGCGATCCGGTCATCCTGCTGGCGCACGAGCCGGACATTTTCACCCGCGTGCCCAGCCGCGTCGCGCTCACGATCGTCGGCCACACGCATGGTGGGCAGATCGTGTTTCCGTTCATGCCGCCGCTCTGGGTGCCGTCGCAATATGGCGCGCGCTTTGCCTATGGCCACATCGTCGAGCGCGACCGCCATTTGATAGTGTCGGGCGGGCTCGGCTGCTCCAAGGTGCCGCTGCGGCTCGGCGTGCCGCCGGAAATACTGCGGATCGATCTGGGCGCTTAAAGCCGCCACCCGCAAACAAAAACGGCGCCCCACGGGGCGCCGTTTTGCTTTCGGAAATCCTCGTGCACTCAGTGGAAAAAATTGGCCGTCGAGGCTACGCGCGGATTCATTGGCGAGTCGCCCTGATGCGGCGCCAGCACCACCACGACGGTGCCCTGCTTGACGCGCTTGTAAAGGTCGATGACGTCCTCGTTGGTCATGCGGATGCAGCCTGAGGAAATCGCCTGGCCGATATATTCCGGCTGGTTGGTGCCGTGAATGCGATAGAGCGTGTCTTTGCTGCCGTCGAACAGATACATGGCGCGCGCGCCCATGGGGTTCTGCGGGCCGGGGCCGACAAAGTCAGGCACGTCGAGGCGCGCTTTTTCGCCGGCTGTCGGGGTCCATGACGGCCATTCGGTCATGCGGCCGACCTTGGCGACACCCGACCAGGCCATGGCTTCCTCGCCGACGGTGATGCCGTAGCGGATCGCCTTGTGGTCCGGCAAAACGTAATAGAGATAGCGCGCATCGGAATCGACCAGGATCGTTCCGGGCATTTCCTTGCGGTGATATTCGACGATGTGCCGCTTGTAGGGATCGGGGATCGTGGCCTGCGCGTAGGGCGCGGCCGCCAGCAGCTTCTTGTCGCGCGGCGTCCAATTGGCTTCCGACGCCGGCTCGATGGTGGACTGCATGCACCCACCCAACAGAACGCCGATACCGAACAGCGCGACAAACAAACCCTTGGCCGCCATTGCTTCCTCTTTCCCAGACGTTCCCGTGTGAGCGCCTGCAATAAGACTCTTCAGGCAGCAATTAACCGAAAAAGCGCGGCCATTGCCATGATTTCCGGCCTGTCCACAGCAGCTTCCCGATAACTGTTGCACGAATACCGCACCCGGCTTGCGGCGTTGCGGCAGAGCCGCTTCCGGCCCGAAAAAGAGCCTGCCTTCAAGACCTTAACGAAGGGTTTACCATAACGGGCTTTGACTGTTTCGCACTGCGGCGGGGTGCGGGCGGGCGCGCGAAAAATCACGATAGGGGGCCAATGCCTGCGCAATTCCGCCCCAGTCGATGACCAGATAGTGCGGCAGAGGACAACCCAAGGACGGATCGGAGAGGGAAGACAATGCAAGCGACACGGGCCACGGAGCAGAGCCAAGACTCCCGGAGCCAAAGCTCCCAGCACCAGGACTCCCAGCGCGACTTCACGGCGCTCGACAAACGCTACGGCGAGATCGGCATTTCGGCGGTCGCCGGCGCCGTCCGCCACAAGGGCGAGCAGCGCAAGCCGAACCAGAGCCGCTTCATCCCGCACGATAGCGACTGAAGCGTTCCGCCGCTGACGCTGCGTCGAGCGCGCGGAGGCTGCGCGTTCCGAAGTACCCCGCATCACCGGAGACGGCGGTGCGCAGGCAATTTTGCCTTGCGTGATGCCTTGCGTTCGGGTCATTGAAAGCGATCCGATCCCTAGGGCGGGGCGCATGCTTTCGGTCTACATCCCACGCGGCTCATCGCTTGAGCGCACCTCGGTTGAACCGGGCGCGCCGCCGCCCGATGCCGCCATCTGGATCGATCTGACCTCGCCGACCGTTCAGGAAGACAAGCTGGTCGAGAAGTTTCTCGGCATCGCCGTGCCGACGCGCGAGGAGATGCAGGAGATCGAAGTTTCCAGCCGGCTCTATGTCGAGAACGACGCGCGCTACATGACCGCGACGCTGATGTGTCAGTCCGACACCATGACGCCGAAGACCACGCCGGTCACCTTCATTCTCTCGGGCCACAGACTCGCCACCGTGCGCTACGACGAGCCGCGCCCCTTCGTTATCGTCGAGCACAAGCTCGCGCGCGTCGCCCAGCCCAAGGTCTCGGGCGAGAGCGTGCTGATGGACCTGCTCGATGCGGTGATCGACCGCTCCGCCGACATTCTCGAACGCATCGGCGCCGAGGTCGACCAGATATCGCATTCGATCTTCGAGCCGGACGAGGGCGCCGAGCCGCTGTCCTATAACGACGTGCTCAAGGCGCTCGGCCGCAAGGGCGACCTGACCTCGAAAGTGCGCGAGAGCCTGGTGTCGATCGGCCGCCTGCTGTTGTTCGTCCATCACGAGGCCGAAGGGCTGAAATGGACCAAGGACGTGCGCGCGCAATTGCAGTCGATGCAGCGTGACGTGATGTCGCTCACCGATCACGCCAGCTATCTGTCCAGCAAGATCACCTTCCTGCTCGATGCCATGCTGGGCGTCGTCAACATCCAGCAGAACAATATCATCAAGATCTTCTCGATCGCGGCGGTGATCTTCATGCCGCCGACGCTGGTCGCCTCGCTCTACGGCATGAATTTCCGCCACGGCATGATCGAGCTCGACTGGGACTACGGCTACCCGTTCGCGCTTATCTTGATGGTGGTGGCGGCCGTGGTGCCGCTGGTGATCTTCAAGTGGAAGAAGTGGTTGTGAAGCGCGCGGCGCGCGAGCGGGCAGAAGCGCCGGCCACTTGACTTTATTCCTATCGTTCGCTATGTGGGTCTGGTCTTGCTCATTGAGGGGCGTCTTCTAGGGACGCTTTTGAAGACGGGGCAAGATGCGGCGCCTGCGGGCGGGGTTCGTTACCCCGCTCCCGGGAGGCCTCGGGCAGCCGTCCGTCCCTACTAAGGGGGACTGCCTTGAATGGCTGGACGCGGCGCGGATGAAGGGCGGCGAAAGCTGCCCGGATCAAGGAGGGCGAAGCCTTCCCGTCCACGCCCGGAAGCACGGCCCCGGGGACAGAAAAGCCGCAAGTGGAGCGCCGAGAGGCGCCTTCCCGTCTCGCAAACGGGAAGGACACGCTCACGCCGAGCGTGTCGGGTGGCTTCGCCAGCCGCCCAGGAGGCCTCGCACGCCTCCGCGTTTTTCGGCGCTCCGCTCCCCTCGAAGGGGGATGGATGTCGGGACGACGGCGCACCCCGCGCCGTAAAGAATAGGGGCGATGACGCTTGCCTTGGTGCGAACCGGGCAAGCCCGGCGCGCACGCCTAGACGTGCTGGCCGCCGTTGATGTGGATTTCCGCGCCGTTCACGTAAGAACTCGTGTCGGTGCACAGCACATAGATGATTTTCGCCACTTCGTCGGGCGTGCCCAAACGA
>DATATS010000150.1:0-17076 GCA_036268675.1 Pseudolabrys sp. | reverse complement strand
ACGCGCTGTCGGCGCTGCTCAATGCCGGGATGGCGCGGGCGGCGGGCGCACGCCTGCTGCTTCGCATCGAGGATATCGACGCGAGCCGTTGCCGGCCGGAATACGAGGCCGCCATCGACGAAGACCTGACTTGGCTCGGATTGTCCTGGGAAAAGCCGGTTCGGCGGCAGTCCGATCATCACGACGGCTATCGCGCGGCGCTCGCGCGTCTCGACGCCATCGGACTCATTTATCCGAGCTTCGAGAGCCGCGCCGAAATCGCGCAAATGGTGGCGATACGCGAAACGAAGCCGTCCCCCTGGCCGCGCGATCCGGACGGCGCGCCGCTTTATCCGGGTGCAGCCAGGAAAATGCCGGTTGCCGAACGCGAGCGGCTCATGCAGAGCGGCGCGCCTTACGCGCTACGCCTCGACATGGCCGAGGCGGTCAAACGCGCCGGCGCGCTCACCTGGATCGAGAGCGGCGAGGGCCCGCACGGTGAAACAGGGACCGTCGCTGAAAATCCCGCAATTTGGGGCGACGTGATCCTGGCGCGCAAGGACGCCGCCGCGAGCTATCATTTGGCGGTGGTGGTGGACGATGCGGCGCAAAGCGTCACGGATGTCGTGCGCGGCCGCGACCTGTTCCCCTCGACCTCGGTGCACCGGCTGTTGCAAACGCTGCTCGGATACCCGCCGCCCCGCTACCATCATCATCGCCTGATCCTGGACGCGAACGGCAACAAGCTTTCGAAATCGACCTCTGCGACAGGACTACGGGAATTGCGGGCACAAGGGGCGACACTGGGCGATATCCGCCGTCTTGCCGGGCTCGATTGAGCGCCGCTTCCGTGGCATTGTCTGGCATTGGGGCTGGGGATAATGGCGAAACGCAAAGCCAGGAGACGGCCACGCCGCGCACCGCCTGCGCGTCAGCGCAAGCGGCGGATTTCGGCGCCGTCGGCGCGCGCGGTCGAAGCCGCACTTGCCGGCGTCGCGCACGACATTCGCACGCCGCTCACCGGTATTGTTGCGCTGGCGGAATTGCTCTCCACCTCCGATATCGGCAAGCGTGAAAGAGAATGGGCGACCGCCATCAAGAGCGGCGCCGATCATCTGGCGGCGCTGGCGACGCTGATCGTCGATGCGGTGAGGGCCGACGCAGCCGGTCTTACGTTGCGCCACGAACCCTTCTCGCCACGCGCGCTGGCCGAATCCGTGGCGCAGGCGCTGGTCGCGCGTGCCGGCAACAAGGCCATCAAAGCCGATATCGCGATTGCCGGCGATTTGCCGGCGCTGGTTGCGGGCGATGCCATGCGCCTGCGTGCGGCGCTGGAAAATCTCGCCGACAACGCGGTGAAATTCACCCATGACGGCGCGGTCAGCTTTACGGCCGGCTGGCAGTCGGCCACGCGCGGCAAGTTACGGCTGGTCTTCACGCTGGCCGACAGTGGCATCGGCATCGGCGCTGCCGAATTGAAACATCTGTTCCGCCCGTTTGCGCAGGCGAGCGCGGAGGTTGCCCGCCGTTATGGCGGCGCCGGGCTGGGCTTGAGTTTCGTCAAGCGCGTCGCCAAAGCGCTCGGCGGCGACCTTCACGTCAGCAGCAAGAAAGGCGCGGGGTCGACCTTCCGCCTCACTGTGCTGGTGGATCCGGTGATATCGCGGCGAGAGAGCGAGCGCAGCGGCGAGCGCAGTGTCCCGGCGCGGCCGCTTGTCGTTCTCTGCGCCGAGGACAATCCGTACGGCCGCGTGGTGATGAACACGATCCTCACTGAGTTGGGCCACCGCGCCGATTTCGTCGAAAGCGGCGAGGCCGCGGTGAAAGCGGCCGAGCGCGGCGGCTACGACGCGATGGTGATGGACATCACGCTGTCCGGCATGGATGGATTGGAAGCGACGCGCCGCATTCGCGCGCTTCCGGGCAAGGGCGGGCAGCTGGCCGTCATCGGCATTTCCGGGCGCACGGAAAGCGGCGACGAGGAGGCTGCGCGCGCTGCCGGAATGAATTTCTATTTCACCAAGCCGGTCAGCCCCGGCAGGCTGGCGCAGGCACTCGACGCTTTGTCCGCCCGCAACGAACAGGGTTAGGTGTTGGTCACGCCGTTCGCGCGCTCGACGATCCGCACAACGTCCGACATGATCCGGTTCAACTCGAAATCCTTCGGCGTGTAGACCGCAGCGACGCCGGATTTTTCCAGCGCCGCCGCGTCCTCTGGCGGGATGATGCCGCCGACCACCAGCGGCATGTCGAGGCCGGCCTCGCGCATGCGGCCGACCACGTCGGCGACCAGCGGCAAATGGCTGCCCGAGAGCACCGACAGGCCGATCACATGCGGCTTTTCCTTGCGCGCGGCGTCGACGATCGCCTCCGGCGTAAGGCGGATGCCCTCATAGACCACCTGCATGCCGGCGTCGCGCGCGCGCACCGCGATCTGCTCGGCGCCGTTGGAATGGCCGTCGAGGCCCGGCTTGCCGACCAGAAACGTCAGCCGCCGCCCAAGCTTGCGCGACACGCGGTCAACCTCGCCGCGGATGTCGTCGAGGCCTTCGACGTCATTCCTCATCGCACTGCCGACACCGGTAGGCGCGCGGTATTCGCCGAAGGCCTCGCGCAGCGTCCAGCCCCATTCGCCGGTGGTAACGCCGGCTTTGGCGCAGGCAATCGAGGCCGGCATGATATTGGCCGCACCGGTGGCCGCGCGCTTGAGCTCCTTGAGCGCGGCCGCGACCGATTTGGCGTCGCGTTGCGCGCGCCAGCTTTTCAGCCGCTCGATCTGTTCGCGTTCGGCGTCCTCCGACACCGTCATGATGGCGTCGATGCCGCCGGTCAGCGGCGAGGGTTCGGTCTCGATGTATTTGTTGACGCCGACCACGGTCAGATCGCCGCGCTCGATCGCCTCGAAGCGCGCCGAATTGCTCTCCACCAGCCGCTGCTTCATGTAACCGGATTCGACCGCTGCGATGGCGCCGCCCATGTCCTCGATGTGCTTGAGTTCGTCGCGCGCTTCAGCCTTGAGCGCCTCGACCTTGTCGTCCATCACCTTCGAGCCGTCGAACAGGTCGCCGTATTCGAGCAGGTCGGTCTCGTAGGCCAATATCTGCTGCATGCGCAGCGACCATTGCTGATCCCACGGCCGCGGCAGCCCGAGAGCCTCGTTCCAGGCCGGCAACTGCACGGCGCGGGCGCGCGCCTTCTTCGACAGCGTCACCGCGAGCATCTCGATCAAAATGCGCGCGACGTTATTCTCCGGTTGCGGCTCGGTCAGGCCAAGCGAATTGACCTGCACGCCATAACGGAACAGGCGTTGCTTGGCGTCGGTGATGCCGTAGCGCTCGCGCGTGATCTCGTCCCACAGGTCGACAAAGGCGCGCATCTTGCAGATTTCGGTGACGAAGCGCATGCCGGCGTTGACGAAGAAAGAAATGCGGCCGACCACCTCGCCGAATTTCTCCTGGCCGACTTCGCCGGAGTCCTTCACGGTGTCGAGCACGGCGATGGCGGTGGCGAGCGCGTAGGCGAGCTCCTGCACCGGCGTCGCGCCGGCCTCCTGCAAATGATACGAGCAGATGTTCATCGGATTCCATTTCGGCAATTCCGATGTGGTGAAGATCGCGACGTCCTTGATCAGCCGCATCGATGGCGCAGGCGGGAACACGTAAGTGCCGCGCGACAGATATTCCTTGATGATGTCGTTCTGGATCGTGCCTTGCAGCGACGCACGCGGCGCGCTTTGCTCGTCGGCCACCGCGATATAGAGCGCCATCAGCCACGCCGCCGTGGCGTTGATGGTCATCGAGGTGTTCATGGTGGCGAGTGGAATGCCTTCGAACAGCGCACGCATGTCGCCGAGATGGTTGACCGGCACGCCGACTTTGCCGACTTCGCCCTTGGCCAGCACATGGTCGCTGTCGTAACCGGTCTGCGTCGGCAGATCGAAGGCGACCGACAGACCGGTCTGCCCCTTGCTCAGGTTCTTGCGGTAAAGCGCATTGGAATCCGCCGCCGTCGAGTGGCCGGCATAGGTGCGGAAAATCCACGGCTTGTCGCGTTGGGTTTTGTCGCGCATTCGCTTCGCCCTGCGAGGCCAGTGTGGCTCAGGGCTTGCTGCATTGCAACAATACAGCCGCAGACCACCGTAAAACCTGCCCAAGATCGCAGGCGTTGCGGTGGCTGCGGCTGAAACGGCGTTGACGATATAGCGCGGATCGCGGGCGGCTTAGCCCGCAATACCGGCGTGGTCCTAGCGTTTGATCAGGCGGATAACGAACAGCAGGATGATCGCGCCAATGGTCGCATAAATGATCTCACCAATGATGGGCCCGCCAATCATCGGGAAATGGACCATAGGTAGCAACCAGCCGGCGATGAAGGCGCCGATGATGCCGACGATGATGTCGCCGATCAGGCCGAAGCCGCCGCCTTTCATGATCTGACCGGCGAGCCAGCCGGCAATCGCGCCGATAATAATGAAGATGATCAGCCCTTCGAGTGTCATTGCGCTCTCCCTGGCCGCGGCACTGCCCCCGTTGGCTGCCCCTGCGGACGCCCGAATTGAACAGCAAAGTTCCGGTGCCGTCGACTCATTCTGTGGACGGCGGACTTCGACGTTCGGCCAGTTTTGCGTTGCAAAACCGCGATAAACGAGGCTGCGCGCGCAGACCTCGCAATCGACAAAACTTCCTTAACGTCCGCGCCTTACCGTCCGTCGCGTTCGCAACCTCAGAGTTTGCGCGATGACCATGAATTCCACCGGCGGCCCGCGCTACAGCATCGTCGTCCCCGTCTTTAACGAGCAGGCGGTGCTGCCGGTGTTGCTGCGCCGGCTCGACCTGTTGATGGGGGAGCTCGACGGCGCCGCCGAAACCATCTTCGTGGACGACGGCAGCAGCGATTGCTCGTCGATCATCCTGCGCGCCAAAGCGAAGGACGATCCTCGCTACCGCTATCTCGGTCTGTCCCGCAATTTCGGCCATCAGGTTGCGATCACCGCCGGCATGGATGCAGCCGCCGGCGACGCCGTCGTCGTGATGGACGCCGATTTGCAGGATCCGCCCGAAGTGGTGGGCAAGATGATCGAGCGCTGGAAGGAAGGCTATCAGGTTGTCTATGGCCGCCGCCTCGCGCGTGATGGTGACAGCGCTTTCAAGCGCGCCACCGCAAGCCTGTTCTACAAATTGCTCGGCCGGCTGTCGTCGGTCGACATCCCGCGCGACGCCGGCGACTTCCGGCTGGTCGACCGCAAGGCGGTCGAGGCGTTCCGCGCCATGCCGGAGCAGGATCGCTTCGTGCGCGGCATGTTTGCCTGGCTCGGATTCCGCCAGACCGAAGTCGCGTTCCATCGTTTGCCGCGCCTGGCCGGCGAAACGAAATACCCGCTGTGGAAGATGCTGCGGCTGGCAATGAACGGCGTCATCGGATTTTCCGACGCACCGCTACGGCTGGCGATCTGGGGCGGATTCGCGGTTTCCGGTTTTGCCGTGCTCTACGGCGGCTATGTGCTGGTCGACTGGATGACGGGCGACCACAGCCTGGTATCCGGCTGGGCCTCGACCATCATCGTTGTGTCGCTGCTCTCCGGCATCAACATGCTGATGACCGGAATCATAGGGCTCTATATCGGACGCATCCACGCCGAAGTGAAACGGCGGCCGCTTTACGTCCTGTCGGAGAAGGTCGGCTTCGATCGCGGTGCCGCGCCAGCAGAGATTGAGCCGGCCGCCGAGCGCTCCGCCGTCTAACAACTATTTCTATTTCCTGGGCTTAACGCGCTGATGCACGACGGCGACATCGTCGGCATAGACGCGCCGCCAGCCCGGCAATCGATCGAGCAACGCGACCGCGGGCGTCGACGGTGACAGCAGGGTTGTCTCGATTTTGTACTCGTCGAGCAGGCGCTGGAAATCGGGGATATTTTGCAGATTGAGGTCGCGGCTGTAGCGGTTGATGAAGGCCGCTCCATAAAGCTCGCCGCGCCCGTCGATGAACGGTGCAATGCCGACGAAGTCGAGATAACCGCCGAAATCGTAGTCGTTGAGGATCGGCCCGGCTTTGGCGAGATCGATCGCCTTGAGCGCGTTGGCCGGCGTGATGTCGGCGGCGGGCGCGATGTCGTGACGTTCGGCGGACAATCCAGTGATCGCGATGAGCAGAGCGATGGCCGCCGCCGGAATGATGACGCCGCTACGAGCGGACTCCACGTCGCGCGATGCTGCGAGCGCGGCGAATTGTTCGGCCAACGGTTTGGCGATCAACAGCGGCGCCAGAAGCCCGAGCAGGTCGGCGTGACGCTGCTGCGACAGGCTGAGGTGCAACACGCCAAACACCATGACGAGGCGCCAGAACGGCAGCCTGACGCCGCGATAAAGCGCCACGGCAAAGCCCGCCAGCATAATGAGTTCGTAGCCGGCAAGATGGCTGAAATCCTGCGGCCGCCATTCGGTGATCGTCGATAGCGCCGTGCCGAGCGCGGCGGTGCGGAACGTGACCAGGATCATCTCCGGCCCGTACGGATTGCAGCAGGCGGCGGCGAGCGCCAGAGCTGCAAACAGAATCCATTGCCGCGCGACGCGCATGCGTTCGGCCGGCGGCGCCGACCAGAGCGCCTCGCAGGCAATCGGCACGATCATCGCGAGACCGAAGCTGTAGCTCCCATGCAGGTTCGCCCACAGCACCATGATCGCCAGCAGCCACCATGACGGCGCGCGTCTTTCTTCGGCGGCCTGGATGAGCGAGGCCACCCACGTCACCAGCAACGGCAGCGCCAGCACATGCGGGCGCGCAAGAATATGCGGTGACACCAGCACCAGCGCGGCCAGCACCGCGATGATGACCGGCATCGGTTGCCAGGTGCGTAACAGGAAACGCGTGAGTTGGCCGAACGCCGCCGCAGCCGCGGCAGCGGCGATCGCGACGACAGCCAGCCAGCCGCCCAGCGCATAGGCGGCTGCGTAAACAACCTGCGAGCCCCACTCGAAAGCGATCCAGGGCGTGCCGCGCATCGTCAGCGACAACGGGTCGGCGGTCGGCACCGCATGGTGGTCGAATATCCAGCGGCCGAGTGCGATGTGCGAGTACGTGTCCGGATCGGCGAGCAGCCGCGGCGCCAGCGCAATCAGCAGCGCATAGATGCCCGCCGCGACCAGCCAGGGCATGGCCGCGCGCGCGTCCGTGACGCGGGCCGCACGATGGATGATCTGCTCTGACATTATGAATTCGCCTGCCGGCCGGTATCGCGGCAGGCTAGGGCGGGGGGCCTTGCAAAACCCTTAAAAATCCTTGGCTTGCAGGGGTCTTCCACGCCGGCCGAACGTCTTTGTTGCGCTGCAACAACACTTGCGTCACACTGGCGTCAGCTTGAGGGAGACGAACGATGCCGGCCGTCGCGCAAAAGCGGAGCCTTGCCCCGCTCAAGGATCTTTACGAGCTTGGCGAAGTTCCGCCGCTTGGTCATGTGCCCGAGAAAATGCACGCCTGGGTTATCCGGCAAGATCGCCACGGCCCGCCCGACAAATCGTTCCAGCTTGAAGTTGTGCCGACCTGGACTATCGGCGAAGACGAAGTGCTGCTGCTCGTGATGGCGGGCGGCGTCAATTACAACGGCATCTGGGCCGGCCTCGGCCAGCCGATCACGCCCTTCAACGTTCACAAGCAGCCCTATCACATCGCCGGCTCCGACGCCTCCGGCATCGTGTGGGCGGTCGGCAACAAAGTGAAGCGCTGGAAGGTCGGTGACGAAGTCATCGTCCATTGCAATCAGGACGACGGTGACGACGAGGACTGCAATGGTGGCGATCCGCTTTTGTCACCCTCTCAGCGCATCTGGGGCTACGAGACGCCGGACGGTTCGTTCGCGCAGTTCTGCCGCGTGCAGTCGCGCCAGTTGATGCAAAAGCCCGCCCATCTCACCTGGGAAGAATCCGCCTGCTACACGCTGACGCTCGCCACCGCCTACCGCATGCTATTCGGCCATCCTCCGCATACGCTCAAGCCCGGCGACAATGTCCTGGTGTGGGGCGCCTCCGGCGGTCTCGGCGTGTTTGGCTTGCAGCTCGTCGCTGCATCGGGCGCGAACGCCATCGCGGTGGTCTCCGATGAATCGAAGATGGAATACGTGTTCAATCTCGGCGCCAAGGGCGCGATCAACCGCAAGGAGTTCAAGTGCTGGGGCCAGTTGCCGCAGGTGAACTCGGCCGAATATAACGACTGGAGCAAGGAAGCCCGCCGCTTCGGCAAGGCCATCTGGGATATCACCGGCAAGCGCGACGTCGATATCGTGTTCGAGCATCCGGGCGAGGCGACATTTCCGGTGTCGTCGATGGTGGTCAAGCGCGGTGGCATGGTCGTGTTCTGCGCCGGCACCACCGGCTTCAACATCACCTTCGACGCGCGCTACGTTTGGATGCGGCAAAAGCGCATCCAGGGCTCGCACTTCGCGCATCTGAAACAGGCAAGCCAAGCCAACCGCTTCGTGCTCGAACAGCGTATCGACCCCTGCATGAGCGAAGTATTCCCGTGGGACAAGATCCCGCTCGCGCACATGAAGATGTGGAAGAACCAGCATCAGCCGGGCAACATGGCGGTGCTGGTGAGCGCGCCGCGCGCAGGGCTCAAGAATTTCGAGGACGTGCAGGAAGCCGCTGGCGCTTAAGTCTTGCGCTTAAGCCTTCTTGGGTTTGCGGCGCGGCGGTTCGCGCAACTTGGCGCGCGCCTCGCAGATCGCCGAGTTCAACTCGCCGCCGAAGATGAAGATCGAGGCGCAGACGTAAAGAAAAATCAGCGCGACCATCGCCGAGGCCAGCCCCGCATACATCGACACATAGGCGAAGGCGTAGGTCGCGAGATAGCGTCCGAAGGCCGCGCCGCTGATCAGCCACAGCAGCAGCGTGGCGACGATGCCTGGCGCGATCTCAATGAACGATCGCCGGCCCGCCGGCAGCCAGCCGTGCAGGATGATGAGCGCGATCACCAGCACGGCGGCCGCCACGCCATAGCGCTCCAGCGTCAGCAGATTGTCGAAGGGCCCGAGCGTCGGCAGATAATGCACCAGCCGGTCCAATATCAGCGGCGCCAGCACAACGAGGAACGAGAACGCCAGGATCGCCACGGCGCCGACCAGTACGTAGAGAATCGACTCCAGCCGCAACAGCCACCACGCGCGCGGTTCGGCCGCGTCATAGGCGCGGTTGAGGCCGATGCGCAGGCTCTCGACGCCGGATGACGCGAAATAAAGCGCAAACAGCGAACCGAGCGTGAGCACATTGCCGTTGCTGCCGGTGAGCACGCCGCCGATGTCCATCGCGATTGGACCGGCGACCTCCTTCGGCCATGCTTCCAGCAAGATGCGCGCGGCTTCGTCGGCAAGTTGTTTGGAGCCGAAGAAGAAGCCGGCCAGCGCGGTGACCACGATCAGGAACGGGAACATCGCCATCAGCATGGACAACGCGATGTGGCTGGCGATGGCCCAGCCGTCGTCGTCGAGGAAATGCCGGCAGGCGTCCAACACGATCCGCAATGACAGCGTGAGAATGCGCAAAGCGGCGGCCCTAAATCCCGCTCGTCCCCGCGAAAGCGGGCACCCGGAACGAATGCATCTTAGCGGGATTCCCGCTGGAGTTTCTCCCCGCGACGACGGGAATGGGCAGGGAACTAAGCCGCCTGCACGTTGGTGAGGAACTGGCGCACTTGCGCCTCCAGGCCCTCGGCTTCGACCGCGACCGAGTCGGCGAGCGCCTTGACGTCGGATGCGGTCGAGCGGGCATCGCCGGTGACGCCGGCGACCCGGCTCATTGCCTCGGCGCCGATGCGCGCCTCGCCGGAAGCGCGGCTGACGCCTTCGGCAATCGCGGAGACGGCCGAATTCTGCTGGTCGACGGTTGCCGCGACCGTGGTGGCAATCGCCGACATTTCGCGGATCACGGCGTTGACCTGCTCGATTGCCTGCGCGGCGTCGGCCGCCGCCGATTGGATCGAGCCGATCTGCTGGGCGATTTCCTCGGTGGCCTTCGCCGTCTGCCCGGCCAGCGATTTCACCTCGGAGGCGACAACGGCGAAGCCTTTGCCCGATTCGCCCGCGCGCGCGGCCTCGATGGTGGCGTTAAGCGCCAGCAGATTGGTCTGTCCGGCGATCGCCTGGATCAGGCCCACGACTTCGCCGATGCGAGTGGCGGCGCCGGCAAGTTCGGACATGGTCGTGACGGTGCGCTGGCCTTCCGATACCGCGCGGCCGGCAACGTCGGTCGACTTCGACGCCTGCGAGGCGATCTCGCCGATCGAAGCCGCCAGTTCCTCGATCGAACCGGCGGCGGTGGTCACGTTGTCGGACGCGGCGCCCACGCGTCGTTCGGCGGTCGTGGCCTCCGACGACATGGTATCGGCGGTCTTGTTGAGATCGCTCGAACTCAATTCAAGCTTCATGGCGGCGCCGCGCAATTTGCCGAGCGCGCTTTCCACCGAATGCTTGAATTGGGCGATGGTGAGGGCGATCGTATCGCTGCGCAGAGCTTGGGTATGGTTGGCGTCTGTCTGAATTGCGGCAAGCCGCTCGCGCTCGATCATGTTGTCGCGGAACACGATGACGGTGCGCGCCATGCCCCCGATCTCGTCGCGCGCCTGGGTCGCGGGGATGCGCGCGCTGGTGTCGCCGTCGGCGAGCTGTTTCATCACGCGTGCAAGGCCATTGAGCGGGCGGGTGATGCTGCGCCCGATCAGCAACGAAAATCCGAGGCCGAGCGCGACCATGGCGATGCCGACCGCGATGATGCCGTCGCGGGTGCGCGCCAGCGCGACGGTCAGCGCCGATGTCGCCGCTTCCGATGTCAAGCGCGCCTGATTGATGATCTTGTCGGCTCGCGGCAACATGTTCTGACTGTCGATATCGATCAGCTTGCGCAACGGGTAGGCGCTGTCGAAGCCGTCGCCCCACTTCCCGAAGGTGTCGGCATAGCTTTTCACCTGCCGCTCAAGCGACCCCTTCATCTCCACTGTGCCGTCGATGTTGGCGAAGATGCCGGTAAACCGCTTGTAGGCCGCATCGAACTGCTGTTTTTCCAGATCGCTCTGATTGAGCCGATAGTCGGCTTCGTGCTGACGCATGAGCAACAGCGCCATCATCAGTTTTGTCGAGTCTTCCGCGGCCATCCACGTCATGTTTGCATTGATGATGCGTTCGACCGCGTTGCTGGCGTTGCTCAGTTTTCCGCGCAGGCCCGAGCTGTCGTCGAATCCGAGAACGTTCTGCTGCTGCACCAGCTCGTTGAAGTTGTCGCGCAGCTCCATCACTTCCTTGCGAAGTCCGACGACGCTCGCGGCATTGCGGCCGACCCCGATTTCGATGGTGTCCAGGCTCTTGAGCGCCTGCGAATGCGCCAGCGCGAAATTGACCACAAGCTCGGCGCTCGGCGCGGCGCTGAAATCCTTCACCACAAGGCGGATACTCGCCAGCGCGCTTTTGAAATCACGGCTGGCGTCGGCAACCGAGGCGGATTGCCGGACGGTCTCGAACGCGGTGCCGACCGCGCGTTCGCCGCCGATATAAGTGAGTCCGTTGGCGAGGAAGCCCGCCACCGGGATCAGCGCCAGCACGATGACGCGGGTGCGCACCGAAAAGGTCGCCAGCATCCGGCTGAGCTTGTTCAGCGGGCGCATCAGCGTTTCGAGCGAAATCGGCAGGTCGATGAGGCGCATGGAATCGGTTCGGGGTCCGCCGACCAAATGGCCGCGTTGCGCAGAGGTCGTTGTGTAATCAAAGCGTGAAATGGTTAATTTTGTAGCAATTCGGGAGCAGGGCGCCGTGCAAACGCCCGGAAAACCCGTGGATTTTGCTGCGCTTTTCTTTTGTGCGCTGCACACGTAGTGTCTTTGCCGCAGTCGGCACGATAGTTATCGCGCGACCCCAGAGGACCCCATGCCGATCGCCTTTTCCCGCACCGAACCCGACCGCGACCTGGTCGAACTGGCCCGCGCGGCGACGGCCGCACTCGATGCCCTGCTGAACGACGCGGTGGCCAAGGTGCGCGAGCGCGTTGTTGTGGAAGGCCATGTGGTCGCCCGCCTGATGGACCGCGAACAACGCGCCACCCACGGCCTTGCCTGGCTCGCGACTTATGTGGTGGCGGTGCGCCAGCTCGCGGCCTACGCGGAGCGCATGGCCGGCGACGAGACGTTCGGCGAAATCGAAGACCATCTCGTTCGCATCGCGCTTGGCGAATTTATCGCCCAGATCGTCGGCGGCATTCCGATGAGCCAGGGCGAAGTAGTGCGCCCCGCCGATCTCGGGCTGACGTCGTCGCAGGTCGCGGCGCGCATCAACCCTGCGGTCGACAGCCTGATCGCCGGTGGCAACACCGCCGAGCGGCGTGCGCGCCTGATCGAGTTGATGCGTGCAAGCCACCACGCCACCGTCGGCACCTGCGGTCTCGACGAGACGCTGGAATCCATCCGTGAGGAAATGCGAAAATTCGCCGACAGCGAGGTCATCGGCCATGCCCAGACCTGGCACCGTACCAACAGCTACATTCCGCTCGATGTGATTTCGCAGATGTCCGAGCTCGGCGTGTTCGGGCTGACGATCCCCGAAGACTTCGGCGGCATGGGGCTCGGCAAGGAATCGATGTGCGTGGTCTCCGAGGAACTCTCGCGTGGTTATATCGGCGTCGGCTCGCTCGGCACGCGTTCGGAGATCGCCGCCGAATTGATCCTCGGCAGCGGTACGCCCGAGCAGAAGCAGAAATGGCTGCCGAAGATCGCGTCCGGCGAAGTGTTGCCGACTGCCGTCTTTACCGAGCCCAATACCGGTTCCGATCTGGCCTCGATCAAGACACGCGCCACGCGCGAAGGTGGCGTCTACAAAGTTTACGGCAATAAGACCTGGATCACGCATCCGGTGCGCGCCGATCTGATGACACTGCTGGTACGCACCAATCCAAAAGAGACCGGCCATCGCGGCCTGTCCATGTTGCTCGCCGAAAAACCGCGCGGCAGCGACAACGAGCCGTTTCCGGCGGCCGGCATGAGCGGAACCGAAATCGAAGTGCTCGGCTATCGCGGCATGAAGGAATACGAGATCGCTTTCGACGGTTTCCAGGTCAAGGCGGACGGTCTCCTGGGTGGCGTCGAGGGCCAGGGCTTCAAGCAGCTCATGCAGACGTTCGAGTCCGCGCGCATCCAGACCGCGGCGCGCGCAATCGGCGTGGCGCAGGCGGCGATGGAGCAGGCGCTTGATTATGCGCAAAACCGCGTGCAGTTCGGCGGACCCATCGTCGGCTTCCCGCGCGTGGCCGACAAGATCGCGATGATGGCGGCGGAAATCATGGCGGCGCGGCAGCTCACTTATTATGCCGCGCGCGAAAAGGATTCCGGCCGGCGCTGCGACCTGGAGGCCGGCATGGCCAAGTTGCTGGCCGCGCGCGTCGCCTGGGCCGCGGCCGACAACGCCGTGCAGATTCATGGCGGCAACGGCTTCGCGCTGGAATTTCCGGTCTCGCGCATCCTGTGCGACGCCCGCATCCTCAATATCTTCGAGGGCGCCGCCGAAATTCAGGCCCAGGTCATCGCGCGCCGCCTGCTCGACGGCACCAATTAGCGGACATGGCGGCACGTTCGCGAATATGGCTGGCTCGCCGCAATTGCAATGCTATGGTCGCCGCGATTCCTCCCCTTCGGTCCGAGGCCGGCGAATGAATCGAACCCGCGGTCGGTGCGTGAGCGGCGGCTTGAGGGCCGCGGCCATCGTCCTCATGGGCGCGCTCACGCTGGCCGCGGCACATGCGCAAACGGCCACTCCGCCGGCTGCTGCGCCGCTGCTGACAAAACCGGAAGGGCCGGCGGTCGCGGGCGAACGGGTACTCGGCGATCCGATGGCGGTGCCCGGCTTCTGGGACCCGCGCCGGCGCCCCGAACGACCCGATCTGACGCGCATCAACATCATCCGCTTCCTCACCGAGACCGACTATCCGCCGTTCGATTATGCCGGACCGGACGGCGCGCCCGCCGGATTCAATGTCGATCTGGCGCGCATGATCTGCGAAGAGATCAAGGTCCCCTGCACGGTGCAGATGCGGCGCTTCGATACGCTGATCGATTCACTCAACAAGAATCAGGGTGACGCCATCATCGCGTCGATCGCCGAGACGCCGGATATGCGCCGCCTGGTCGATTTCAGCGATCCCTATTACCGGACGCCGGCGCGCTTCGTCTCGCGCAAGGACGCCGACATCGAGGACGTGCGGCCGCAGGCGCTGGAAGGGCGCAAGATCGCGGTCGTCGCCGGCACGGCGCACGAGGCATTCCTAAAGACGCTGTTCACCGAAGCCGAGCTGCATCCTTATCCTACCGCGGAAGCCGCGCGCGCAGCGCTGCGCCGTGGCGAGGTCGATCTGCTGTTCGGCGACGGCATTTCGCTCGCGTTCTGGCTCAACGGCACGGATTCAGGCAATTGCTGCGTGTTCCGTGGCGGGCCCTATCTGGAGAGTCGATATTTCGGCGAGGGCGTGGGCATCGCGGTGCGTCACGGCAACAACCTGTTGCGGCAGGCGTTCAACTGGGCGCTGTTCCGTCTGTGGGAAAAGGGCCGCTTCACTGATTTGTGGTTGCGCTATTTCCCGATCAGTCCGTTTTAAGTCCAGGACACCTGAATTTTTCCTAAGCGTGGGCCCGGTCTCGAAGCCACGCGATCGCGCCGTATGCCGCCGCCGCACCGGTGGCGAACGAGGCTTGCAACAGATAGCCGCCGGTCGGCGCGTCCCAGTCGAGCATTTCACCGGCAATGAAAATGCCGGGATGCCGCTTCAGCATAAAACCATCGTCGAGTTCGCTGAAACTTAAGCCGCCCGCCGTCGAGATCGCCGTCTTGATCGGCTGCGTCGCGATGAGCCGCACCGGCGCCGTCTTGATCAAGCCCGCGAGCTCTTCCGCATTGAGCGCCGGCAGCGCCACGCCGGTCGACAATGCGGCCTCGCGCACCAGCGCCAGCGCGGCCGGCGAGAGATGCGTCGCCTTGCGCAGGAAATTCGACAGCGATTGTTTGCCGCGCGGCTTCGCAAGTCGTGCACTGAGCTTGGCGGCGCTTGTTTCAGGCATGAGGTCAACGTCGACGACCGCCTCGCCGTCGCGTTCTATCGCATCGCGGATCGGTGAAGATAGCGCATAGACGGCGCCGCCTTCGAGGCCGTCGCGGGTGACCATGGCTTCGCCGCGTACGCTCTGGCCGGCAAAAGAAATCGCGATGCCTTTGAGCGGCTTGCCCTCGAAGCCGCGGAAAACTTCGGACCAAACGGCGGTGAAGCCGCAATTGGCCGGCTTCAACGGCGCCACGGCAATGTCTTGCGCTTGCAAGATTTTGGTCCAGCCGCCGTCGGAGCCGAGCTTCGGCCAACTTGCGCCGCCGAGCGCAAGAACAGTCGCCTCCGATTCGACCGCAACTTCATTGCCGCCGGCAACGAATCTGAGATTGCCTTCACGGTCCCAGCCCTCCCAGCGATGCCGCAGCTTGAAGGTGACACCGCGATTGTTCAGCCGCATGAGCCATGTGCGCAGCAGCGGCGAAGTCTTGAGCGCGGTCGGAAACACCCGTCCGCTGGAGCCGACAAATGTCGGCTGGCCCAGACTGTCGCTCCAGGCGCGCAAAGCGCCAGGCGGAAAAGCCTCGATCGCCGCGCGCAGCAAGGGATCGACATCGCCATAGCGCGTGAGGAACAGCTTCAGGTCTTCGCTGTGGGTCAGGTTGAGCCCGCCGCGGCCCGCCAACAGGAACTTGCGCCCCAGCGATGCCATCTGGTCGTAGACGGTCACAATGGCGCCAGCCCGCGCCAACAGTTCAGCGGCCATCAAGCCGGCCGGACCGCCGCCAATCACGGCTACGGTGCGGCTGCCGGGCAGTTTGATTTCGTCGGAGGCGGACACCGATATTCCTTCGTCGCGATGCGGTCTTATTTGACGGCGTAAGGCGGTTTCCTTATGCCTGCGCCCGGAGTTACACGATGTCGATGACCGCCGAAAGCGCGCAAGATCTACGCTCACTCGCCGAACAGTCGAATGCGTGGCCGTTCGAGGAGGCGCGCAAGATCGTGGCGCGGCTGAAAAAACATCCCAAGGACGAAGTGATCTTCGAGACCGGCTACGGGCCGTCCGGCCTGCCGCACATCGGCACCTTCGGCGAGGTCGCGCGCACGACCATGGTGCGCCACGCCTTTCGCGTTCTGACCGATGACAAGATCAAGACGCGGCTGATCGCCTTTTCCGACGACATGGACGGCTTGCGCAAGGTGCCCGACAACGTGCCGAACAAGGAGATGCTCGAACAGCATCTCGGCATGCCGCTCACCAAGGTGCCCGATCCGTTCGGCACGCACGCAAGTTTCGGGGAGCACAACAATGCTCGCCTGCGCGCTTTTCTCGATCATTTCGGCTTTGAGTACGAATTTCTGTCGTCGACGCAATGCTACACGTCCGGCCGCTTCGACCAGGCGCTGATGAAGGTGCTGGAGCGCTTCGACAAGGTCATGGCGATCATGCTGCCGTCGTTGCGCGAGGAGCGCGCCGCGAGCTATTCGCCGTTCCTGCCGATCGATCCGCGCACCGGGATCGTCTTGCAGGTGCCGGTGATCGCCCATGACGCCAAGGTCGGCACCATTACCTACGAAGACCCCGATACGAAAAAGCCGATGACCGTGCCGGTCACCGGCGGCAGATGCAAATTACAATGGAAGCCGGACTGGGCGATGCGCTGGGTGGCGCTCGGCGTCGACTATGAAATGGCCGGCAAGGACTTGATCGACTCCGTGAAGCTGTCCGGCGAAATCTGCCGCGCGCTCGGCGGCCAACCGCCGGAAGGCTTCAACTACGAACTGTTCCTCGACGAAAACGGGCAGAAGATTTCCAAGTCGAAGGGCAACGGGCTCACCATCGACGAATGGCTGCGCTACGCCTCGCCGGAAAGCCTGTCGTGCTTCATGTATCGCGAGCCGAAATCGGCCAAGCGGCTTTACTTCGATGTGATCCCGCGCACCGTCGACGAATACCAGCAGTTCCTCGATGGCTATGAGCGCCAGGACATGCGCCAGCGGCTGTCTAATCCGGTCTGGCACATCCATTCCGGCG
>DATATS010000149.1:0-5617 GCA_036268675.1 Pseudolabrys sp. | reverse complement strand
GAATTCCTCCGCCAGTGGCTGCCGCAGCAGCCGGTAGGTGCCGACCACCGCCGGCCGGATGGAGCCATTGCCGTCGCGGGTTGCGTGATCGATCACCAGCAGGTGGTCGCAGATCGCGTCATAGGGATCGATGTCGCGGCGTGCGAACAGCCGGCCCGGATTGGGGATGGCCGGGCCTTCCTGGTAGAACACGCGATAGCGCAATTTTTGCGCTTGGCGCACTTCGGCCGCGGTCCGCGCCATGCGCACCTCAAGCGACCCGACTCGCCCCAGCGTCTGCCCCGAGCGATTCGCGCGCGCGGCGCCGGCCTGCAAGCCGCCGAACGCCTGGAGCGAGGCGAGCAGGCTGGGGACGCTGCCCGGCGCGGCCGGGGCCGGCCGGAATGGAGCGAAAAAGTGGGACGGATTGAGGATGGCGCGGCTTGCCATGGGTGGGTCTCATGTTGTTCAGCGCAAACGCAGGCGAATCGCCCGCGCGCGTGCCGTCGCCACCTACAGCACGGGCTGGTCATGGATTTATGACAATTTATCGGTGGCGGAATCAAGCCGCGAGGGAGCTCGCAGCCATCAATGCCTCGCGCAGCCGTTCGCGGTCGAGCGGCTTCACCAGCAGCCCGTCCATGCCGGCGGCGAGCGCAGCGTCCCGGTCTTCGCTCTGGGCGTTGGCGGTGAGCGCCAGCATGCGCGTACGCGGTGTATCGCTTTGTGCTTCGGCGGCGCGGATGCGGCGGGCCGCTTCCAATCCGTCCATGCCCGGCATCTGCACGTCCATCAGCACGAGATCGTAAGGCGCGCCGGCTGCCCGCGCGGCAGCCCATGATTCCAGCGCGGCTTCGCCATTGCCCGCGATTGTCGGGCGATGTCCGAGCCGGGTCAGCAGTACGCGCACCAGCAACGCGTTGATCTCATTGTCCTCGGCGACCAGGATCGACAGGCCCTTCCCCTTGCTATTGCCATTCGCGGCTGGCGCGGCGGCGCTCTCGATGTCCGCAACTGCTGACGCGGAATCGAACCTTTCTTCATGCGAAAGCCGCGCCGCCAGCGACGCCGCGCGCACCGGCTTGACCAGATAGCCTGTGAAGCCGGCGGCCTTCAGCGCGGGAAGCTCGTGCCGTTCGGCCGGCGTGATCAGGACGATGCGGCGCGGCGCATCGAGGCGGGCAAGATCGCCGTTGGCGATCATGCCGGCCGCCAGCGGGTAGTCGATCAGCAAGGCATCCCAATGCCGTTCCGGCAGCAGCGCGAATGCGATTTTTTCGTCGATCACCGCGCAGGTCTTGGCACCCCAGCGGCCGAGCCGGCGCGCCAGCAGCGAACTTTCGATTTCCGTTTTGGCGACGATCAGCACCGACAGGCCGTTGAGGCAGGGCGCGGTGAATTTTTCCGCCGCGACTTCGTCGGGCGCCGGTTTGAGCGGTACCGCGAAGCTGAAGGTCGAGCCGGCGCCGGGCGCGCTGTCCACCGCAATCGAACCGTCCATCCGGTCGACGATGCGCCGGGAAATGGCCAGTCCCAGTCCGGTGCCGCCGAATTTGCGCGTCGAAGAGCCGTCGGCCTGCTCGAAATCGAGGAAGATGCGCGCCTTGTCTTCGTCCTTGAGGCCGATGCCGGTGTCGCGAACCAGAAAGCGGATCTCGTCAGCGCGCTCGCCCGGCTCGACGATGACCGCGACCCCGCCGCGTTCGGTAAACTTGACCGCGTTGCCGGCGAGATTGAGCAGCACCTGGCGCAGCCGCGATGAATCGCCCGTGACCTTGTCGGGTAGGCGCTCGTCCACGAACGACGCAATCTCGATGCCTTTGGCTTGTGCGCGCGGCGCCAGCAGCTCGACCGCTTCCTCGACCAGCGACGTCAGCGCGAAAGGCCGCGCTTCCAGTTCGAGCTTGCCGGCCTCGATCTTGGAAAAATCCAGAATCTCCTCGATCAGCGACAACAGCGTTTCGCCCGACGTGCGGGCGGCCTTGGCATAGGTGACTTGCTCGGCGGTGAGCGGAGTGTCCAATAGAAGATCGGCCATGCCGAGCAGGCCGTTCAACGGCGTGCGGATTTCGTGGCTGACCATCGCCAGAAAGCGCGACTTGGCGAGGTTGGCGGTTTCCGCCTGGTCGCGCGCGAGAGCGAGCGCGTGCTCGGCCTCGACCCGGCCGGTGACGTCGCGGCCGACGCCCTGCACTTCGCTCCCGGATTCGGTTCGCACCGCGACCTCGCGCCAGGCGATCCAGCGCGCGCTGTCGCCGCCGTCGATGTGCTGGTCGTGCATGCGCGTGCCGTCGGCGAGCACCGCAATGTCGCCCTGTTCCTTGACCGGCAAATCGAACGCCGTGCCGATCAGTTGCGCGCGGCTTTTGCCGGCGAGGCTGCAGAAGGCGTCGTTGGCATAAGTGACACGGCCGCCTGCGTCACGGCGCACGATCACGTCGCCCTGCGCCTCCAGCAGGCTGCGCGCGCGCTCTTGTCCCTCGCGCAATTCCCAATTGCTGTCGGACAGTTCGTCGACGCGCGCGTCCAGCGTCCGTAGTTTTTCCAGCATGACCCGGCGGCGCATCAACATGAACGCAAGCCCTGCGCAGGCCGCGGCGAACAGCGCGCCGACGCCGGTGGCGTACGAATAGGGGTCGTAGGCGGAGCTCTCCATGCGCACGCCGGTCATGAAACCGAGCCAGGCGGAGACGACCGCCAGCGTGGTCATGGCGGCGCGGCCAAACAGCACGAAGGCTGCGAGATTGCGCCGGCGTGTGCGCAGGCTACGCGTCATTGAGGCGGTCGATCGCATGGGTCCAGCGCGCGTGCTTCAAGCCGCACATTTGGCGCCGGGAACGTTGCCATTCCATTGCCCCAAGGGCCGCCGTCGGCGCGCGCGCTGCAACGTGGTAAAGAGACGGTTAAACGCCACTTTTGACGTCAGGCGGCGCGGCGGACCTCGTCGGCGAGCGCACGATAGGATAGCGCCTCCGCTAGATGCACGCGGCCGATTTTCTCGGCGCCGTCGAGATCGGCGAGAGTGCGGGCGACCCGCAGCACGCGGTGATAGCCGCGCGCCGACAGGCGCATGCTGTCGGCGGCGTCACGCAGCAGCGTGAGACCGCTGCCGTCGGCGCGCGCGACCTCTTCCAGCACCGGACCTTGCGCCTGCGCGTTGCAGCGCACGTTGCTCAATCCGAGCGAGCCATAGCGTTCGGTCTGGATGTCGCGGGCGCGCGCCACGCGCGCCGCCACCTCGCGGCTGCCTTCCGATGGCGGCGGCAAAATCAAATCGGCGGCGGTCACCGCCGGCACTTCGATGTGCAGATCGATGCGGTCGAGCAGCGGGCCGGAGAGCTTGGCTTGATACTCCGCGGCACAACGGGTGTTGGGCCCGCGCTTGCAGGCAAAGCCGGGATCGTTGGCGCGCCCGCAGCGGCAGGGGTTCATGGCGGCCACCAGCATGAAGCGCGCCCGATAAGTGACGCGGTGATTGGCGCGCGCGATCGCGACTTCGCCGGTCTCCAGCGGCTGACGCATCGAATCGAGCACCTGGCCGGTAAACTCCGGCAACTCGTCGAGAAACAGCACGCCGTTATGCGCCAGCGATATCTCGCCCGGTCGCGCCCGCAAGCCGCCGCCGACCAGTGCCGGCATCGACGCGGAATGATGCGGGCTACGAAACGGGCGCGCATTGGTGAGCGCGCCGCCTTCGATTTCGCCGGCGACCGAGGCGATCATCGACACTTCCAGCAATTCCGCCGGCAGCAGCGGCGGCAGGATGGTCGGCAGCCGCGCCGCCAGCATCGACTTGCCGGCGCCGGGCGGCCCCACCATCAGCAAATTATGACCGCCGGCTGCGGCGACTTCGAGCGCGCGCTTGGCGCTTTCCTGTCCCTTGATGTCGGCAAGGTCGAGCGCAACACCGTCAATCTCGCGGATTTTCGGTTCCGGCCGCGAGAGCACCTGCGTGCCCTTGAAATGATTGGCGAGCTGGATGAGCGAACGCGCGGCGACGATCTCGATCTCGGGCGACGCCCAGGCGGCTTCGGGGCCGCAGGCTTCCGGGCAGATCAGCCCTTGCGCGCGCGCATTGGCGCCGATGGCGGCCGGCAGGACGCCGGCGACGGGCGCGATGCCGCCGTCCAACCCAAGCTCGCCCAGCACCGTAAAGCCTGAAATCGCATCCTGCGGGATGGCGCCGATCGCCGCCATCAGTCCGAGTGCAATCGGCAAATCGTAATGACTGCCTTCCTTCGGCAGATCGGCGGGAGCGAGATTGACCGTGATGCGGCGCGCTGGGAGTGCCAGACCCGATGCGATCAATGCCGCGCGCACGCGCTCTTTTGCTTCGGAGACGGCCTTGTCGGGCAGGCCGACGATGTTGAAGGCGGGCAGGCCGGGCGCCACTTGCACCTGCACGTCCACCGCCCGGGCATCGATACCCTCGAACGCCACCGTGCTGACGCGCTGGACCATTGTGTCAGAGCCCCCAACCACTGCGCGTCAGCGTAGCGGATGCCATTGGGAGGCACAAGAACATTTAGGGAACGCTGTAGGTGGCCCATAAGGCCTTGATCTCACGGGCAAAGCGCCTTCCTCGATCGGCCGCGTGACCCCGTTATCCGCGTCGCGTTCAGGCGCTGGCTTTTTGTTTTTCCTCGATCCTGTCCCAGATCAGCGCGGCGATATCGGGCCCGCCCACGTTGCGCACGGCGCGGATGCCGGTCGGCGATGTCACGTTGATCTCGGTAATAAAGTCGCCGATCACGTCGATGCCGACGAACAACAGACCGCGCTCGCGCAACGCGGGGCCGAGACGTTTGCAGATTTCCTGCTCGCGCCTGGTGAGTTCGGTCGCCTTGGCCACGCCGCCGCGCACCATGTTGGAACGCAGGTCGTCGGCCGCCGGCACGCGGTTGACCGCGCCGGCAAATTCGCCGTCGACCAGAATGATGCGCTTGTCGCCGTCCTTGAACGCCGGCAGGAATTTCTGCACCACCCACTGCTCGCGGAACGTATTGGCGAACATGTCGTAGAGCGAACCGAAATTGAGGTCGTCGCGGGTCAGGCGGAATACCGCGCCGCCGCCAAATCCGTAGAGCGGCTTCATCACGATATCGCCGTGCGCCGCGCGGAACGCCTTGATCTCGGCGAGGTCGCGCGTGATCAGCGTCGGCGGCATCAGATCGGGAAATTCCGTGACAAAAATCTTTTCCGGCGCATTGCGCACCTGCACGGGGTCGTTGATCACCAGCGTGCGCGGATGAACCCGCTCAAGCAGATGCGTCGAGGTGATATAGGACATGTCGAATGGCGGGTCCTGGCGCAGCAGCACCACGTCGAAGGCGGTGAGTTCGAGCCGGCGCGCTTCCGACAAGGTGAAATAGTCGCCGGCCACGTCGCGCACGCTTAAGGTCTCGACCTTTGCAAACACATGCCCGTCGAGCTGCGCCAGCCGGTCGGGCGTGTAGTAGGCCAGCGTATGGCCGCGCTTCTGCGCTTCCAGAAGCAGGGCGAAGGTGGAATCGCCCTTGATGTTGATCCGTTCGATCGGATCCATCTGCACCGCGATTTTCAAGCTCATGGCGGCCTTTCGTAACCGGAGAAATTAAGGAAAACAAAACGTTAACATATTACCCCCACTATGGCCGCC
>DATATS010000148.1:0-6403 GCA_036268675.1 Pseudolabrys sp. | reverse complement strand
CAAAACCCGAGCGCCGCTTCAAGGTGGTCGCCGACAACCGCAAGGCGCGGTTCAATTACGAGATCGGCGAGGTCTATGAAGCGGGCATCGCGCTCACCGGCAGCGAGGTAAAATCGCTGCGCGCCGGCAAGGCGACGATCGCGGAATCCTATGCCGACGCGCGCGATGGCGAGATATGGCTGATCAATTCCAATATCCCGGAATATCTGCAAGCGGCGCGCTTCAATCATCTGCCCAAGCGTCCGCGCAAATTGTTGCTGCATGCGCGCCAGATCGACAAGCTCGCCGGCGCGGTCGAGCGCGAGGGCATGACCATCGTGCCGCTCAAGCTCTATTTCAACGACAAGGGCCGCGCCAAGATCGAAATTGCGCTCGGCAAAGGCAAGAAGCTGCATGACAAGCGCGAGACGCTCAAGAAACGCTCCTGGGATCGCGAGCGCGGGCGGCTCATGCGGGAAAAGGGTTAAACAAGATGGCGCGTCGCATCGGCATGTTGATTTTCCCGCGCCTGACCCAGCTCGACATGACCGGGCCCTATGAGGTGCTGGCGCGGCTGCCGGATACGACCGTTGAACTGATTGCGCGCACGCGCGAGCCGGTGACGAGCGACCGCGGCATGAGAATCGTGCCGACGACGACCTATGCCGATTGCCCGCCGCTCGATGTCGTGATGGTGCCGGGCGGCGCCGGCCAGCAGGATTTGATGGACGACGAAGCGGCACTTTCTTTCCTTCGCAAGACGGCAGCCGGCGCGCAATTTGTGACGTCGGTCTGCACCGGCTCGCTGGTGCTGGCCGCGGCGGGGTTGCTCAGGGGAAAGCGCGCCACCTGTCATTGGTCGGCGATCGATCATCTGGCCTTGCTCGGAGCGATCCCGGTGCGCGAGCGGGTGGTGGTGGACGGCAACGTCGTGACCGGCGCGGGCGTTGCCTCGGGCATCGATTTTGCCCTCAAGCTGGCGGCCATTCTGGATGGCGAAAAGGTTGCGCGCGAAATCCAGTTGCAGATCGAATATGATCCCGACCCGCCGTTCGACAGCGGTTCGCCCAAGACCGCCGCGGCCGAGATGGTCGCGGCACTGAAGGCGCGCGGCGCCAAACTGGCCGAGGAGCGGCGCGCCACCGCCGCGCGCGTGGGAAAGAAGTTAGGAGTTTGACGTCATGCCGGTGCCGACCAGTCTCGACCATTGCGTCATTCATGTCTCGGAATGGGAACGGTCCAACAAGTTTTACGTCGAGGTGATGGGCGCTGGGCTGGTGCCGCGGCAGGTGGGCTACGCCTATCGGTTTGGCGACAGGCAGCTCAACGTGCACGGGCCGGGCGTGACGCCGGCCGAAGTCGCGCGTCTGCCGGTACAGCCGGGCAATTCCGATCTGTGTTTTGAATGGCGCGGTCCGATCGAGGACGCGGTCGCGCATCTCAAGGCGCATGGCATCGCGATCGAGCGCGGGCCGATGCAGCGTTTTGGCGCCAAGGGGGAGGGTACGTCCGTTTACTTCCGCGATCCCGACGGGTCGTTGATGGAATTTATGAGTTACGGAGATCGAAAGTGAGAGAAGCAGCCGAGGACGTGATCGCCTGGCCTCAGGCGTCCAAATAAGCGCGGACCTTGGCGAACACATTGCGAAACATCGCCGGCGTGAGCACGCCGGTATTGGTGTTGTAGCGCGAGCAATGATAGCTCGAAAAAAGCGTCAGGCCGTCGAAGGCGTATTTCCCGCGATGCTTGAACGGCGCGCTGGATTTCTTCACGTCGAGCGCGGTCAGCACGCTGTCATGGGCGATGCGGCCGAGCGCGAGAATGACGCGCAGGTTTTTCATGTCCGCGATCGTCGACTTGAGAAAGCCGCGGCAGGTGGAAATTTCCGCCGGCGTCGGCTTGTTCTCGGGTGGCACACAGCGCACGGCATTGGTAATGCGGCAGTCGATGAGCTCAAGACCATCGTCCGGCCGCGCGTCAAATGTTCCGCGCGAAAAGCCGTAGCGCGCAAGCGTCTCGTATAAAAGGACGCCGGCAAAATCGCCGGTGAACGGCCGTCCGGTGCGGTTGGCGCCTTGCAGCCCCGGCGCCAGCCCGACGATCAGCAGGCGCGCGTCGCGCTCACCGAACGAGGGCACCGGCGCGTTGAACCAGTCAGGCTCCTCGCTGCGCCAGCGTTGGCGGAACGCCGCCAGCCGCGGGCAACGCGGACAGTTGCGTCCGGGCTGCGCCGCGGCGACGGGCATGGATAGGGGCTAGTCTTCGAAATCGTCGTCGTCGCCGCCGCCATTCGCTCCGACCTCGGCGTTTGCGCGCTGGGGCATCGGCGAACGCTGCAAAAATTGCGGCGTGTGCTGCGGCGACTCGCGGTCCTCGCGCGGGCCACGGGCGGCGTCGCGTGAGGCGCGCTCGGCCGGATCGCGGCCGATCTTTCCCTGCAGCGTGACGATGTCGGTGAAGATGTCGGCCTGCCGGCGCAATTCATCGGCGATCATCGGCGGCTGTGTCGAGATGGTGGATATGACCGTGACGCGCACGCCGCGCTTCTGCACGGCTTCGACCAGCGAGCGGAAGTCGCCGTCGCCGGAGAACAGCACCATGTGGTCGATGGAGCCGGCGATCTCCATGGCATCGACGGCGAGCTCGATGTCCATGTTGCCTTTGATCTTGCGCCGTCCGGTTTGGTCGACGAATTCTTTGGTCGCCTTGGTCACGACCGAGTAGCCGTTGTAATCGAGCCAATCGATCAGGGGACGGATCGAGGAGTATTCCTGATCCTCGATCACGGCCGTGTAATAAAATGCGCGTAACAGATAACCGCGCGACTGGAATTCGCGCAGCAGCTTTTTGTAGTCGATGTCGAAACCGAGAGATTTGGCGGTGGCGTAAAGATTGGCTCCATCAATGAATAAAGCGATTTTTTCACCGGGGACTGTCATGGGCGCTCTCTCACAATTGTTCGCAATTCTTCGTCTTTTTTGTCCGATTCCCGCGCGCGCCCGGCGCGACTAGCGCGGGCCATGCTGCCGTGAATCGGCGTTGGCAGATCGGTGTTGAGGGTGCTCATCGATCAAATCAGCGGGCACCCACGCAATCACGCCGTTGCCGATAAAATCCGTTTCGGGCGGCCTGCTTGCGTGGAATCGGATAACAGGCGGTTGCGGCTAAACCAAGACAAAAGTGCTTGAATTTTTAAGGCCGGAGGGATACCTAGCATGCAAATTCAGGACATAGTTCCAAACGAAGGAGTGACGAGCCGATGGCCCGTGTCACCGTAGAAGACTGCATCGACAAGGTTGAGAACCGTTTCGATCTCGTCCTGCTGGCGAGCCACCGGGCGCGCATGGTCTCGTCCGGGTCGCAGATTACCGTCGAGCGCGACAACGACAAAAATCCCGTCGTTGCGCTGCGCGAGATCGCGGAAACTACCGTTTCGCCCGGCGATCTGAAGGAAGACCTGATCCATTCCCTGCAGAAATACGTCGAGGTGGATGAGCCCGAGCCGGAGGTTCCGCTGATCGGAGCCAGCGCGGGGGCGAGTGTCGACTCGGACGATACCGAAGTCACCGCCGACCGCATGACCGAGGAAGAACTGCTCAAGGGCCTCGAAGGGCTAGCGCCGCCGGAAGAAGTGCCGGAAGACGACGCCGAGTAATTAACCAATATAATCCGCTTATAATGGCCCGGCCCGCAAGGCGCCGGGCCATTTGCGTTTTGCCGCCCGCGGCTGCGGCAAAACCTTGCGGCACGAGCAATTTGACGTGATATCTATAGGGATTGCCGCCGCCCGCATGCCGAGCCCTGGCGGCCGCGAGGCAGATGAGAATGGCGCGCACGCGCTCCGATCTTCCGCGCATGCAGAAGCAGTCGCCGACCCGGGCGCCGCTTGAGCGGCCTGTTGCCGCGCCACAGCAAGGTATTGAAAAGCCGGCGCAATCGAAGAAGCCGCCGCAGATGATGCGGCAATATGACCTGATCGAGCGGGTGCGCCGCTATAATCCCGACACCAACGAAGCGCTGCTCAACCGCGCCTATGTTTACGCCATGAAGGCGCATGGCGAGCAGCGCCGCGCCTCGGGCGATCCTTATTTCTCGCACCCGATCGAAGTCGCCGCCATCCTCACAGATCTGAAGCTTGACGACGCCACCATTGCCGCCGCGCTCCTGCACGACACCATCGAGGACACCGCGACCACCCGCGCCGAGATCGACAGCCTGTTCGGGCCCGACATCGGCGTGCTGGTCGAAGGCCTCACCAAACTGAAGAAACTCGATCTCGTCACCAAGGAAGCCAAGCAGGCGGAAAACCTGCGCAAACTTTTGCTGGCGATTGCCGACGACGTGCGCGTGCTGCTCGTCAAGCTTGCCGACCGGCTGCACAACATGCGCACGCTGGAATACATGCCGCAGGAGGCGCGCCGGCGCGCCGCCGAAGAGACGCTGGAAATTTACGCCCCACTTGCCGGCCGCATGGGCATGCACGCCATGCGCGAGGAACTCGACGATCTGGCGTTCCGTGAACTCTACCCGGAAGCCTATCAAGTCGTGAGCGCGCGGCTCAACGCGCTCGCCGAGCGTAACCAGCACCTCATCGCCCAGATCGAGCAGCAGCTCACCAAGAAGCTGGCCGACCGCGGCATCAAGGCGAAAGTCCAGGGCCGCGGCAAGCGCGCCTATTCGATCTGGCGCAAGATGGAGCGCAAGTCGGTCGGCTTCGAGCAACTGTCGGATATTTTCGGCTTCCGCGTGATCGTCAAGACAATTGCCGATTGCTACCAGGCGCTCGGCATCATCCACACCACCTGGCCGGTGGTGCCGGGTCGTTTCAAGGATTACGTCTCGACGCCCAAGGCCAACGATTACCGTTCCATCCACACCACGCTGATTGGCCCAGGCCAACAGCGCGTCGAGCTGCAAATCCGCACCACCGAGATGCACGAGATCGCCGAATACGGCATTGCGGCGCACGCGCTCTACAAGGACAACGTCGGCACGCCGACCGAGTTGCTGTCGCGCGAGTCGAGTGCATTTGCCTGGCTGCGCCGCACCATCGAGCTTCTGGCCGAAGGCTCCAATCCGGAAGAATTTCTCGAGCACACCAAGCTCGAACTGTTCCACGACCAGGTGTTCTGCTTTACGCCCAAGGGCAAGCTGATCGCTCTGCCGCGCAAGGCGACTGTTATCGATTTTGCCTATGCCGTTCACACCGATGTCGGCAATACGGCGGTGGGGAGCAAGATCAACGGCAAGGTCGCGCCGTTGATCTCGGAAATCGACAATGGTGATGAGGTCGATATTATCACGTCGCCCTCGCAAAGCGCGCCGCCGGCGGCCTGGGAATCGATCGTGGTGACGGGAAAGGCGCGCGCGGCGATCCGGCGCGCGACGCGCGTTGCGGTGCGCACGCAATATGCCGGTCTCGGCCGGCGCATCGTCGAGCGCCTCTTTCAGCGTGCCAAGATCGGATATTCGGACGACAAGCTCGCCGGCGCGCTGGCGCGACTCGCGCGTGCATCGGTCGACGAGGTGATGGCGGCGGTCGGGCGCAGCGAATTGAAGGCGTCCGATGTGGCGCGCGCCATGTACCCCGATTACAAGGAAGAGCGTGCGGCCGCCATGGCGGTGAAGCGCAAGCCGGAAAGCGGCTGGTTCGGCCTGCGCAAGCTTTCGTCGGTCAAGTTCAAGGTGCCGGAGATCGGCAACGGTTCGGCAATTCCGATCCGCGGCATCAACGGCGACTTGCCGGTGCGTTTCGCGCCCAACGGCGGCGCGGTCCCGGGCGATCGCATTGTCGGCATCCTGACGCCGGGGGAGGGCATTACCATCTATCCGATTCAATCCCCATCGCTCGGCGAGTTCGAGGACAAGCCGGAGCACTGGCTGGATGTTCGCTGGGATTCGGACGAAAGCACGCCGCAGCGTTTCCCGGCGCGCATCGAGGTACAATCGGTGAACGAGCCGGGCTCGCTCGCCCAGATCACGCAGGTGATCGCCGAACACGACGGCAATATCGACAATATCCGGATGACCCGGCGTGCGCCCGATTTCACCGATGTGCAGATCGATCTGGAAGTCTATGACCTCAAGCACCTCAACGACATCATTGCGCAATTGCGCGTCAAGCCGATGGTGGCGAAGGCGGAACGGGTGAACGGTTAATCCGATGTCCGTGCCGTTCCTCCGTCTCGGCGTCAATGTCGATCACGTCGCCACCATCCGCAATGCGCGTGGCGGGCGCCATCCCGATCCGGTGCGCGCGGCCAGGGTCGCGATTGCCGCGGGCGCCGACGGCATTACCGCGCATTTGCGCGAGGATCGGCGTCACATTCGCGATGACGATATGGCGCGCCTGAAGGCGGAGATCGACAAGCCGCTCAATTTCGAGATGGCGGCGACCGATGAAATGCTTGGCATCGCGCTCAA
>DATATS010000147.1:0-5809 GCA_036268675.1 Pseudolabrys sp. | reverse complement strand
TCAGGGATTGCCGCGCATGCGCAAGCGGTCGCCGCGCACCTCCCAGCTATCGAGGCGGTTGAGGAACGTCATGCCGAGCAGGTTATTCTTCAACTGACCCTGTTGGGCGACGAGCGCCGGCACCGAGCGCTCGATGAGCCCGCCCACCGCGAGGCGATCGAGCGTTACCGGCGCTGCGTGGGTCCGGCCATTGGCGGTATCGACATTGACGGTGTAGTTGAGCATTTCGAGCGGCAGGCCTGCAGCCTTCGCGGCCTCCTCCGTGAGAACCACCGAACTCGCGCCGGTGTCGAGCACCATCGCCACCTTGGCGCCGTTGATGTGGGCGCTCACAGCGAAATCGCCGCCGCGACCGCGCACCACTTCGACATCCCGGCCGCGGCCGGCGACGTGGCCCGGCATCAGCTCGGCAATCACGCGGTCGGCGACGTCGCGTAATTCGAAGCGATAGCTGTAGGCGACCACCAGCAGCAGGCCGACCACCGCCCAGAACAAGGTCGCTTCGAGAGCCTGCGATAACCGCTCCCGGAACAAGGTCAGCACCAGACCGCCGGCAAACACCACAAGGCCGATCTTGAGCACAAGCGCGCCGACATCGTGGCGCAGCAGATTGGCGATAGCGTCATGGTCGGTGCTGGCGATCAATGCGGCGAGCGACAGCGCTACGCCCAGCACGAAGACCCATGTTATCCGACGGCTCATGGCGTCATCCCGCCTTGACCGGAACTTCGGCGTCGAGCCGGCCGCGCAATTCGCCCATGATGCGCGCCCGCTCCGCGCCGCTCATGGCGGTCCAGCGTGCAATTTCGTCCACGGTGCGTCCGCAACCCAGGCACAGGCCGGAGCGGGCGTCGAGCGTGCAGACTTTGATGCAAGGGCTTTCGATCATGATCGGGTCCAAGGCCGAATCGGGTTGTGACCATAAGCACAGCCGTCCGGAACGCAATCATCGCCATTGTCGCAACGCTTCAGGTCCCGGCGCGGAACAATGGGCGGCGGCTCAATCGCAGCTTTTCCTCGGGCGTGAGGATCGGTTCACCCGGAGCTGGCGGTGTAATCGACGGCGAATGCTCGCTCATCGGCGCCATCGCCGCCACCACACGTTCGGGCGGGAACGTCACGACCACTTCGGTGCCGATGCGCAGCTTGGACCTGAGCACAAATGAGCCGCCGTGTAAGTCGACGAGGCTCTTGGCGATCGGGAGGCCAAGGCCGGCGCCCTGTTCGGCCGATTTGATCGAATTTGAACCTTGGCCGAAACTGGCGAGCACGATCGGGATTTCTTCCTCGGGGATTCCGGCTCCCGTGTCCTTGACGCTCATGTATTGGCCGCCTGAGGCAGTCCAACCGGCTTTCAGCCAGATTTCGCCGCCTTGCGGCGTGAACTTGATCGCATTCGACAGCAGGTTGAGGCAGATCTGGCGTAAGGCGCGCTCATCCGCCCACAGCCGCGGCAGATCGGCCTCGAACACCTCATGAATGGTGATGCCACGCGTGGTGGCGCGCAGCTTGAGCAAGTGGTGGCAGTCTTCGACGATGCCGACGAGCGCGACGGATTCCTCATTAAGTTCGTAGCGCCCGGCCTCGATGCGTGAGAGATCGAGAATTTCGTTGATCAGGCCGAGCAGGTGCACGCCGGAATTATGAATGTCGCCGGAATATTCCTTGTAGGCCGGCACGGCGTGCTCGCCGAACACTTCCGTCTTCATCACCTCCGAGAATCCGAGGATGGCGTTGAGCGGTGTGCGCAACTCGTGGCTCATCTGCGCAAGAAAGCGCGACTTGGAAATATTGGCGGCTTCGGCCCGTTGGCGTGCTTCGTCGGAGATCGCATTCGCCTGTTCGAGTTCGCCGATCAGCAGGTCCTTTTCGGCGCGTGCTTCAAGCGTCGCCAGCGTGGTCGAGTAGAGGCGATAGGCGAGTACGGCGAAATAACCCTGTGCCGTGACCGCCATGATTGCGAGAATGTAGTCGCGAAGCGTGCCTTGCAGCGTGAAGTCGAGCGCTATTGCCGACGTCACCGGGAAGGTCGCTGCAAAAACCGCCATCGGCAAGCTTGACGCCAGCATGCTCGACACCGCCACCACCAGCAGCATGACGAACAGCATGAAAGTGCCCGAGCTTTCGTCGACGCCGACCGGGTGGATGAGGATGAACATCCAGGCGAGGCCGTAAAACAAATCGAGCATAATGAAGCGCAGGCGCCAGGCACGCGGCGAAATCTGCGTCATCGGTTGGTCGAGAAATTGCCGGCATTTGGTGATGATGACCGCGTGGATGACCAGCACCGAGGCGGTCCAGGCGCCGGCAGCGATCGCGCCGGTCCACAGGCTCGACAGGAAGCCGATGGTCGCCACCAGCAGCAGGATGACCAGCGATGCCGACAGCCGGTTCTGCGCGTATTGGCGCAACAGTTCGTAATCGAATGCCGGCCGCGTACCGCTTGACGAGGTCAGCCGGTCGCGTGCCTCGCGCACGTATTGCGCGGCAAGCCGGCGCTTGACCGGCGAGGTTTCCGGGGGAAGCGCAGAGAGGTCGGGCTGTTCGCCTGGGATCGGCATGAAATGACGCTTTGACGCACTAAACCTGAATTCAACCTCGTTCAAATTCCTTAAGACCAAGCTTAAGGCCGGGCTAAAATCGCTGGTTAACGTTTGTTACCGAGCCTTTGACAGGGCTTTTTGCCCGTGATCGGCTGTGGGCGAAGCCCAAAACCGGCCGGGAGTTAAGGATATGAAGCTCTACGACAGCAAAATGGCGCCCAATCCCCGGCGCCTGCGTATTTTTCTCGCCGAGAAGGGCATCAGCCTGCCGACCGAGCAGGTCGACATGATGGCCAAGGAGCACAAGACGCCGGAATACACCGCGCTCAATCCTCTGCAACGCATGCCGACGCTTGTGCTGGATGACGGCACGGTGCTCACCGAATCCGTCGCCATCTGCCGCTATTTCGAGGAGCTCCAGCCCGAGCCGCCGCTGTTTGGCATCGGTGCTAAAGGGAAGGCGCAGGTTGAGATGTGGAATCGGCGCTGCGAGATCAATTTCATGGCGAATGTCGCTGCCGTGTTCCGCCATTTGCATCCGGCCATGAAGGAATTGGAAGTGCCGCAGGTGCCGGAATGGGCCGAGGCCAACAAACCGCGCGTCGCCTGGTTCGTCGAATTCCTCGATCGCGAACTCGGCAACCGCGAATTCATCGCCGGTGACCACTTTTCGGTGGCCGATATCACGGCGCTGGTGTCGGTCGATTTCATGAAGCCGTCGCGGCTGCCACTGCCGGACAATGCCGCGAACGTCAAACGCTGGCACGCCGCGGTATCGGCGCGGCCCAGTGCGAAGGCCTGACTGGTTACGGCCGGATCAACGATCGAGCAGCGCGATCAAGCTGGATGTATCCCAGCGCTTGCCGCCCATGGCCTGTACTTCCGAATAGAACTGATCGACGAGCGCGGTGACCGGCAGGTGTGAGCCATTGCTGCGCGCTTCGCTCAGGCAGATGCCCAAATCCTTGCGCATCCATTCGACTGCAAATCCATAATCGAACTTGCCAGCAACCATGTTCTTGTAGCGGTTCTCCATCTGCCAGGATTGCGCGGCGCCCTTGGAGATGGTGGCGATGACCTTCTCGATATCGAGACCCGCGCGCTTACCGAAATGCAGCGCCTCGGACAGGCCTTGCACCAGGCCGGCGATGCAAATCTGGTTGACCATTTTGGTGAGCTGGCCGGCACCGGGAGCGCCGATCAGGTTGCAGGCGCGCGCATAGGCCGCGGCGATTTTCTCGGCGTGCGCGAAGGGGCCCGTTTCGCCGCCGCACATCACGGTGAGCGCGCCGTTCTCGGCCCCGGCTTGCCCACCCGACACCGGTGCGTCGATGAAATCGAAGCCGGCTTTCTTCCCCGCCGCATGCAGCTCGCGCGCGATCGCGGCGGAGGCGGTGGTGTGGTCGACGAAAATCTTGCCTTTGCCCATGCCTGCGAAGGCGCCGTCCTTGCCGAGCGTGACTTCGCGCAGGTCGTTGTCATTGCCCACGCACGCCATGACGAAATCCTGGCCCTCGGCCGCGGCCTTCGGCGTGGGTGCCGATTTGCCACCGTACTGCTTGACCCATTTCTCGGCCTTGGCGGCGGTGCGATTATAGACGGTTACGTCATGTCCGCCCTTGTTCTTGAGATGTCCGGCCATGGGGTAGCCCATGACGCCGAGACCCAGAAACGCCACGTTTGCCATCGTCTTTCTCCCTGAACAAAACCCGTTGATGCCTTGGCTGGCCAAGGCCGATGCTTATGTTCGCAATAGGTCATTGCCGGGGTGGCTGCGTCAACCGGTCTTGCGCGGCCGGCCCGCATTGACCGCTTTCGGCTCAAGTCTATGGTGTCGGCGCGATTGGGCAACTCGGCCGAGGGAACACGGCAATCATGGCGGTGACCAAAGAGCAGATTCTGGCGGCCTTGGCCAAAGTCCCGACACCCGGCGGTTCGGCACTCACGGACGCCCGCGTGCTCTCCGATGTCGTCGTCAGTGACGGCAAGGTGTTCTTTTCCATTTCCGTTGATGCGGCCGACGTCAAAGCCTGGGAGCCGGTGCGCAAGCGCGCCGAGGAGGGGGTGCGCGCTGTCGCCGGCGTGCAATCCGCTCTCGTGGCATTGACCGCCGAGCGTGCGGCGGGCGCAGCGCAACCCGCGCAGCGCGGCAAGCCCGCGCCGCGTCCCGCTCATCCATCCGATCGGGTCCAGCCGGGCATACCCGGCGTCGATGCGGTGATCGCGGTTGCCTCCGGCAAGGGCGGCGTCGGCAAGTCAACCACCGCGGTCAATCTGGCGCTCGGCCTGCGCGATCTCGGCTTGAAAGTCGGGATGCTGGATGCCGACATATACGGGCCATCGCTGCCGAAGCTGCTCGCAATCAAGGAGAAGCCGCAGACAATCGACGGTACCCGTCTCAAGCCGATCGAACGCTACGGCCTCACCGTGATGTCGATCGGATTCTTGATCGAGGAGGAGACTCCGATGATCTGGCGCGGCCCGATGGTGATGTCGGCGATCACGCAGATGCTGCGCGAAGTCGAGTGGGGCAAACTCGACATCATGGTGGTCGATATGCCGCCCGGCACCGGCGATGCGCAACTCACGATGGCCCAGCAGGTGCCGCTCAAGGGCGCCGTAATCGTCTCGACCCCGCAGGATTTGGCGTTAATCGATGCCCGGCGCGGCGTTGCAATGTTCAAGCGTGTGGACGTGCCAGTGCTCGGCGTGGTTGAGAACATGAGCTATTTCCTGTGCCCGAGCTGCGGCGAGCGTACGGATATTTTCGGCCATGGTGGTGCGCAAGCCGAAGCCGTTCGCCTCGGCGTGCCCTTCCTCGGAGAGGTGCCGCTGCACATGACCATTCGCGAGAAGTCTGATGCCGGGTTGCCGGTGGTGGCCACCGAACCGGACGGCCCGCACGCAAAGATTTACCGCGAGATCGCCGGCAAAGTCTGGGATCAGATCAAGGGCGGCCCTGCGGCCGGACGAACGGCTCCGAAAATCGTGATCGAGGCCTGAGCCGTTTCTGTGCGATGCAGCGCGGCGTCGAGTGTGTCCACAAACTCGTCCCTGGCCTCGTTAGGGCCGAAAACATCGGCTTTTTCCCACTTACAACTTTCGTCGAACCAGTGCAGACTGGATTTAGCGAGCGGGCTCCGTCATGGTTTCGGCCATGACTCGGCTGACGGGTCAACAGCTTGCGCGCACGTGGGCGGGGGGTATGCCCGCTATTAAAAACCAACGGGAGGTAATGGGATGAAACGTCGTCAATTTTTGAAAAC
>DATATS010000146.1:0-6723 GCA_036268675.1 Pseudolabrys sp. | reverse complement strand
GGCGTCCGAACTCGAGCGCGAGGAATGCGACATTTCGGATCTGTGGGTCTCGACCAAATGCGGCGAGAGCGACACCACGACCGGGCTCGCGTCATGTCCGACGGTCGGCAATATGTATGACAAGCTGATCCCGAAAGGCATTTACGGCGTGTTCGGCGAGACCTCGGAAATCACCGGCGGCGAGCATCTCGCCAAGGCGCGCGCCATCAATGCCAAGATTGGCGAGAAATGGATGAAGACCTGGCAGGCCTATGAGGACGACGTCATCCAGGCGCACAAGACCGATGATTTGTCCGAATCGCAGCCGACCAAGGGCAACATCGCGGGCGGGCTGACCACCATCGAGGAAAAGGCGCTCGGCAATCTCGAAAAGATCGGCCGCAAATGCAGCTATATCGACGTGCTGGAGCCGGCCGAGGCGCCGCGCAAGGGTCCCGGCCTCTATTACATGGATACGTCCTCCGCGGCCGCCGAATGCGTGACGCTGATGGCGGCCGGCGGCTATGTGGTGCACACGTTCCCCACCGGGCAGGGCAACATCATCGGCAATCCGATCGTTCCGGTGATCAAGATTTCCGGCAACCCGCGCACCGTGCGCACCATGTCGGAGCATGTCGATGTCGACGTGTCCGGAATCCTGCGCCGCGACATGACCATCCCGCAGGCAGGCGACGCACTCATCAAGATGATCGTCCGCACCGCCAACGGACGTTTGACCGCGGCGGAAGCGCTCGGCCACCGCGAATTCGTGCTCACCAAGCTTTACCGCAGCGCGTGATTTGCCGCGCGCCGCCGGAGGCCGCCGATGCCGGAGCTGACGCTCGAGCAGGCCGAGCGGCTGGTGGTGGGCGCGCTCACGCGCTGCCGCACGTCGCCTGAGAACGCGAAAAGCGTGGCGCGTGCGCTGGTCGGCGCTGAAGCCGAAGGCCTCAAGGGTCATGGCCTGTCGCGCGTGCCGTCTTATGGGGCGCAGGCCAAAGCAGGCAAGGTCGATGGTTTTGCCGAGCCGACCCTCGCATGGCCGCGGCCGGCGGTCGTCGCGATCGACGCGCAAAACGGCTTTGCCTTCCCGGCGCTCGACATGGCCGTGGCCGCATTGCCGCGGGCGGCGACAAAGATCGGCCTCGCCGCAGCCAGTATCCGGCGTTCGCACCACGCCGGCGCCGCCGGCCATCCAGTCGAGCGGCTGGCCGAGGCGGGACTGGTCGCGTTGATGTTTGCCAATACGCCGGCGGCGATCGCGCCCTGGGGCGGCGCGCGGGCGACCTTCGGCACCAATCCGATCGCCTTTGCGTGCCCGCTGCCGGGACGCCCGCCGATCGTGGTCGATCTGTCTTTATCGAAAGGCACACGCGGCAACATTCTCGCCGCATGGCAGAAGGGCGAGGCCATTCCCGCCGGCTGGGCGCTCGACGCGCAAGGCCAACCGACCACCGATCCGGAGGCCGCGCTTGCCGGCACCATGCTGCCTCTTGGAGATGCCAAGGGTACAGCGCTGGCGCTGATGGTGGAGCTGATGGCTGGCGGACTGACCGGCGCGAATTTCGCCTCCGACGCCTCATCTTTTTTGGACGCCGACGGACCGCCGCCCGGCACCGGGCAATTGCTGGTCGCCTTCGATCCCGAAGCATTCGGCGGTCCCGGCACGCTTGCGCACTTTGCAGATCTGGCCGGGCAGATTGAATCTCAACCCGATGCCCGTCTGCCGGGCGCGCGGCGGCGCGCGTTGCGCGATAAGGCGCGGCGTGACGGCATTTCGATCACGCAGGCGCAGCTTGCCGCCATCGCGGCCGTCTAGAATTACTCTGTCCGATAGAACGCGCCGGCATCGGCGCTGAACGCCTTGCGTGACGCGGCATCGAGATAAAGCATGTGTCCGCCGCGATAGAGCTTGAGCTGCGCGCGGCCGGGTGGGTCGGTCGGCGGCAGGTGATTGAGCACGTAGCGCGTCATGCCGAACGGCGTCACCATGTCGGAATAGCCGTGCGCGATCAGCAGGCGGAATGAGCGGTCGAAGGCCAGCAAGACGCGCAGGTCATCTTCTGCGCTCGCCTGCAAGCGGCCACCCTGCCAGTCCCAGTGCCGCACGGCATCGGAGAGCAGGACATAGGTCATCTCGGTCTGGAAGCCGAGTTCGTTGCGCGCGTAATCGGCCATGGCGCCGCCATAGGCGCGTGCCACGCCGTCGAGGATCGGATCGCTGCCCTGCGCCGATTGCGATTCCGGATACGGATTGTCGACCGCGAAGGTCGCGTCATAGCGGCTGACAATCTTGCCGGACTGCAGGCTGTTGATATAGGCGGAGGTGATGAAGCCGCGCGCTTTCGTGACCACGTCGAGTGGCAAGCCGGACATCTGCGCGACTCTGCCATAGAAGGCGCGGCCGGCTTCGCCCTGCGGGGATGCACCCGCGAGCGTCGTCAGATAATCGGTCATGGCGAATTTTTCCGCCGCGGCCAGCGCGTCGGCGCTGAACGTATTCTTGCGCTCCAGCGCGGCGGCCGCCAACGACGGCAATTCCAACGCCGCGCGCAACGCCGATTCATCGTCGCCGAAGGTGAGCCAGCCTTCCAGCATCGGCGACAGCATCACGATGCCGGCGGTGTTGATACCCTGTTCGCGTTGCAGCGCGCGCGCCACCTTGGCAGCGCGGAAGCCGCCATAGCTTTCGCCGAACAGATATTTCGGTGAGTCGGTGCGATTGTTTTTGGCGATGTAGAGCGCGATGGCCTTGGCCATGGCGTCGGCGTCGGCGCGAACGCCATAGAAATGCTTGGCGTCGTCCGGCTTGACGGTGCGGCTCCAGCCGGTGCCGATTGGATCGATCAGCACCAAATCCGTAAAGCGCAGCCAGGTGTCCGGATTGTCGCGTATCTTGCCGTGCGCGGCATCGCGGCCGTCCGGCCCGAGATCGAGAATGCGCGGGCCGACCAGACCGAGATGCAGGAACGCAGATGCAGCCCCCGGACCACCGTTGAATACGAAGGTCAGCGGGCGCTTGGCGCCCGCGCTCTTGCCGCCCGCATTTTTGACGATGTAGGCGGTGTAGAAAATGGAGGCGCTGCGCTCGCCGGACTGGTCGTAGAAGGGAAGCGTGCCGGCGGTCGCGGTATAGGCAAGCTTGCCGGCGGCCGTGTCGATGGAATGCTCGGTGACGCTGTCGGCCGGCAGCAGCCGAAGCACGCCATTGCCGTTTTCGTGGCCGTTTTCGTGATGGGCGGCGGCCGGCTTGTCGTGGGCGCCGTTTTGCGCAGCCGCGGATCCGATGGCGCCGGCGAAAACAATCGCCAGCGCCACTCGCGATACTGAAGAGGTTTTCATGGCACGTCCGGCGCTCCTGCGCGGTAAAATGCCCCCGTGCCCCTGATCGTCCGGCAGCCCCGCCGGCATCTTGCGCAAGGATCAGCGCCGCCGGAAATTCGGCCGACGCTGCTGCGGCGAGGGTGACGGCGCGTCACCCTTGTGACGGAAGCTGATGCGCCCGCGTTGCAGATCGTAGGGCGACATTTCCACGATGACGCGGTCGCCGACGCCGGTGCGGATGCGGAATTTGCGCATCTTGCCGGCGGTATAGGCCAGCACCTCGTGCTCGTTGTCGAGCTTCACGCGAAAATTTCCGTCCGGCAGGACTTCCGTCACCGTCCCGTCGAACTCCAGCAATTCTTCCTTCGCCATCCAGTGGTCTCCCGGTCAGCTAGCGTCTAGCGCGGTGGCCGGCGTTACCGCGCGGCTCGTTCGGGCGCTGCAGGAATGTAACATTCCCGATGTCCTTTGGCTCCCCCGGCGTGGCTTCGTGCCCGGCGGTCGTCCGATGGCCGTTCTGGCTCGGGCGGGCCTGGTGGCCGTGGTCGCCGTTATGGGAGGAGCGGTTGGTGTTGCGACCGTGATGGCCGCCGCCGCCGCCGCCGTTACCGCGCCGCTGGCCGCGGCCGCGATGGGGCCGGCCGCCATGGCGATGGCCGGCGTCGTCCTGGTTTGCCCGATGGACGTGCCGCTCTCCGCTGCGTTTGTCGGTCGCCGGGATCGTCATGCGGATCATGCGTTCGATATCGCGCAGGAACGGGGCTTCCTCGTGGTCGCAGAACGAGATGGCGATGCCCTCGCGGCCGGCGCGCGCGGTGCGGCCGATGCGATGGACGTAGGATTCCGGAATATTCGGCAGATCGTAATTGACCACATGGCTGACGCCATCGACGTCGATGCCGCGGGCGGCGATGTCGGTGGCGATCAGGATGCGCAGCTTGCCGTCACGGAAACTCGCGAGCACACGCTCGCGCTGGTTCTGCGATTTGTTGCCGTGGATCGCCTCGGCGGCATATCCGGACTTCTGCAACGAGCGCACGACCTTGTCGGCGCCGTGCTTGGTGCGCGTGAAGACCAGCACGCGATCGGTCGTCTCGCTTTTGAGGACATCGACCAGCAGCGCGGGCTTTGACGATCTTTCTGTGAGGATGACGCGCTGTTCGACCCGCTCGACGGTGGAGGCCTGCGGGGTCACCGCCACGCGGGCGGGATCACGCAACATTGAATCGGCGAGCCGGGTGATTTCCTGCGGCATGGTGGCCGAGAAGAACAGCGTCTGCCGTTCCTTCTTGAGCATCGCGACGATGCGCTTGATGTCGTGGATGAAGCCCATGTCCAGCATGCGGTCGGCTTCGTCGAGCACCAGCACCTCGACCTGGTCGAGGCGCAGCGCGCGTTGATTGACAAGATCCATCAGGCGGCCGGGCGTCGCCACGAGAATTTCGACGCCGCGTGCCAGCGAGCGCTTCTGCGGCACGATCGACACGCCGCCGATCGCCAGTGCGATGTCGAGCGGGCGGATGTGGCGGCCATAGGCGCGGAAGCTGTCGGCGATCTGGCCGGAAAGCTCACGCGTCGGCGACAGCACCAGCACGCGGCAGGCCTTCTGCGCCGGGCGCGAGCGCTTGGCGCTGAGGTGATTGAGGATCGGCAGCGCGAAGGCCGCGGTCTTGCCGGTGCCGGTTTGCGCGATGCCCACGACGTCGCGCGCCTGCATGGCGAGAGGGATGGTCTGGGCCTGGATCGGGGTGGGGGTTTCGTATTTCTCTTCCGCGAGAGCGCGGAGGATCGGCTCTGCGAGGCCGAAGTCGTTAAATGAAGTCAAAGATTCTCTTTTCTGTACGGCGACAAGGGCCGAATCGCGGAATGCGAAGCGGCGTTATCGCGCTCTTAAAGGACATCCCGCGTGGCCAGGGTTGTCGGTTGTTTGAAGAACGGAAGAGGCGGGGCGAAAATCGTTTGAGTGAAATTCGTGCACGCAGCCCGTGAAACCCGAGATCGGGTCATTCCGTGCCGCTGATATGCACACTTGTTGTGTTCGTTTCAAGGCGGCAGATGCGGGATATCATCGGATTGATGAATAAAGTGCTTGCCCGCGCCTCGTCGGGCGCAATGGACAAGCCGCCGCAGATCGGGGAATGTTCGGCGGAAAAGCAGTAAAATAGCAGTCGGGAGCTGCCAATATGTCGTTTCCACGCGCTTCAGCCGCCCTTAGCCGTTTCACGGTGCTCGATTTGACCCGCGTGCGCTCGGGGCCGACCTGCGTGCGCCAACTGGCGGACTGGGGGGCGAACGTCATCAAGATCGAGCCGCCGCCGCATCTGACCGAAGGCGAGGGGCCGGGCGGCCCGCGCGAAAGCTCGGACTTTCAGAACCTCCAGCGCAACAAGCGCGACATGACGCTCGACCTGAAATCGCCCGAGGGGCTTGCGGCATTCAAGCGTCTGGTCGCCAAGGCCGATGTGGTGGTGGAGAACTTCCGGCCCGACGTGAAGGACCGGCTCGGCATCGACTACGAATCGCTGAAGGCGATCAACAAGCGCATCGTGCTCGCCAGCATCTCCGGCTTCGGCCAGGACGGCCCCTACGCGAAGCGGCCGGGCTTCGACCAGATCGCGCAAGGCATGGGCGGATTGATGTCGGTCACCGGCGCACCCGGGCAGGGGCCGATGCGCGTCGGCATTCCGGTCGCCGACCTGACGGCCGGGTTGTTCGCCGCGCTCGGCATTCTCACCGCGCTGCTCGAGCGTGAAGTCTCCGGCGAGGGACAATGGATCGCCACCTCGCTGTTGCAGGCGCAGATCTTCATGCTCGATTTCCAGGCCGCGCGTTTCCTGACCGAAGGGCAGGTGCCCAAGCAGGCCGGCAACAACCACCCGACGTCGATTCCGACCGGTGTGTTCAAGACCACGGACGGCTATCTAAATCTTGCGGTGACCGGTCAGGCCATCTGGGAACGATTCTGCCGCGCGGTTGAGCATCCGGAATGGATCGCCACCGAAGCCTACAAGAACAGCAAGCTGCGCTCGCAGAATCGCGACGCGCTCAACGCCGATATTGAAAAAGTCACGGCAACGAAATCGTCGGCGGAGTGGGTCGATATTTTCAACAAGGCTGGCGTCCCGTGCGGGCCGATCAATTCGGTCGACCAGGTTTTCGCCGATCCGCAGGTGAAGCATCTTGGCATCGCCAAAGAATCGGCGCGTTCCGACGGCAGCCGGCTCGGCCTCGTCGGTCAGCCGTTCACGCTGTCGCGCACGCCGAGCAAGATCGCGGCGCGGCCGCCGGACTTCGGCGAGCACACCGACGAGGTGCTCAAGGAATTCGGATTTGCCGACAACGAAATCGCAGCGCTGCACAAGGCCAAGGCCGTGTGACGCACAAGGAGATTGGAAATGAACATTGTGACTAAAACCGACA
>DATATS010000145.1:0-11448 GCA_036268675.1 Pseudolabrys sp. | reverse complement strand
GTGATCCGCCTGATGATCGCGGAGGGGCGGCGCTTTCCCAAGCTCGCCGAATTCTATTACCGCGAGGTGCTCTCGCGCATCATTGCGGCCATGCGCGCGTTGCTCAAACGCGCCGCCGCGCGCGGCGAGGTGCCGGCGGAGTTGGTCGATTTTCCGCAATTGATCGCGGCGCCCGGTCTGGTCGCCATCATCTGGAACGGGTTGTTCGAACGCTACGAGCCGCTCGACGTGCGCGCGATGATGACGGCGCACATGGCGCTGTTGTTCCGGACCGGGAGGGCGGCATGAGCATAAAGGTCGCGCGTCTTGCAGCCATGCTGGCCGCAGCCCTCTTGCTTGCCGCCTGCGCCAAATCCGACAAGCGCACGGTGCAGGGCTGGATCGAGGCCGAACTGGTATTCGTGTCGCCTGATGAGCAGGGCCGTATCGAGATCGAGAAAGTGCGCGAGGGCGACCGCGTGCAGACCGGCGAACTTCTGTTCACCGTGGACGACGACATTCAGAAGGCCGACGTGATGGTGAAGAAGACCGCGATGGTCAACGCCGAGCAGAATTTCGACCGCGCCAAGCAACTGCTGAAGACGCAAGCCGGAACGCAAAAGACTTATGAGGATGCCGAAGCCGCGCTGCGCCAGGCGAAAGCCAATCTGGATTCCTCGCAAACGCGGCTTAATCGCCGCAGCGTCTATAGCCCGGGAAACGGCACGATTGAGCAGGTGTATTACCGCGTCGGCGAGACCGTGCCGCCGGGGCGGGCGGTGGTGGCGCTGCTGCCGCCGCAAAATCTTAAAGTGCGCTTTTTCGTGCCGGAAGGGCTGCTGCCCACGATCAAATATGGCGAGGCCGTTACAGTGACGTGCGACGGTTGCGACAAGGGCTTGACCGCGAAAGTGAGCTTCATCGCGCGCACTGCGGAATTCACGCCGCCAGTGATTTATAGCCTCGACGAGCGCGCAAAGCTTGTGTTTCTGATCGAGGCGCGGCCCGCCAATCCAGAAAAACTGCGTGTCGGCCAGCCGGTGAGCGTCACACTGCCGAACGGGTCGCCGCCGTGACCAGCCCCGATATTGTCATCGATGTGCATGACCTGACCAAGAGATTTGACGGCCGCGCGGTGGTGCGCAATCTGTCTTTGCAGGTCAAGCGCGGCACGATCTACGGCTTCCTCGGCCCGAATGGCTCGGGCAAAACCACGACCATCCGCATGCTGTGCGGTCTGCTCACGCCGGACGAGGGCGACGGCACCTGTCTCGGCTACGACATCAAGACCGAGACCGACAAGATCAAGCGACAGGTCGGCTACATGACCCAGCGCTTCAGCCTCTATCAGGACCTGTCGGTGCGCGAGAACCTGGAGTTTGTTGCTCGCATCTACGGCATCGAAAAACCGCGCTCCGCCGCGCGCTCGGCCATCGAGCGGCTTGGCCTCAAGGGGCGCGAGGAACAGATCGCCGGCGAATTGTCCGGCGGCTGGAAACAACGCCTCGCGCTCGGTGCCTGCACGCTGCCAAGCCCGCAATTGCTGCTGCTCGATGAACCGACCGCCGGCGTCGATCCCAAGGCGCGGCGTGAATTCTGGAACGAGATCCATGCGCTCGCTGCCCACGGCCTCACGGTGCTGGTCTCGACGCATTACATGGACGAGGCCGAGCGCTGCCACGAGATCGCGTATATCGCTTATGGCGAATTGCTGGTGCACGGCACGGTCGAGCAGGTGATCGAGTCCGCGCACCTGACCACTTACACCGTGAGCAAGGAAGGCGGCGAGGGCCTATCCGATCTGTCTGAAGAACTGGCCGGAAAACCGGGCGTCGACATGGTGGCGCCGTTCGGGACCAGGCTGCATGTGTCGGGACGCGACGCGCGCAAATTGGAAGCGGCCATCGCACCCTACCGCAAGCGCAAGGGCCTCGACTGGAAGCGTTCCGAGCCCTCGCTCGAGGACGTGTTCATCGACCTGATGGGCCGGGCAAAAGATAATTTCCAATGACTCACCTGGTCCCCACGCAGCCGCCACGCCGCGTCAGCGGCCGGGATTTCTGGGGCAAGACCTTCGCGGTGCTGGTAAAGGAATTCATCCAGCTCAAGCGCGACCGCGTGTCATTCGCGATGATCATCATGATTCCCTTGATTCAGTTGATGCTGTTCGGCTACGCCATCAATACCAATCCGAAACATCTGCCGACCGCGGTGCTGCTGCAGGAGCACAGCGACATCGGCCGTTCGATCCTGGCGGCGTTGAGGAATACCGACTATTTTCGTGTCACCCAGCGTCCAAACACCGAAGCCGAGCTCGACGAAATGCTGGCTTCGGGCAAGGTGCTGTTCGGCGTCGAGATCCCGCGCAACTTCGAACGCTCGGTACGGCGTGGAGACAAACCGGCGATGCTGGTAATCGCCGACGCAACCGACCCGATTGCCGCCAGTTCCGCGGTCGGTGCGCTGTCGCAGGTCGTGCAGACCGCGCTTGTGCACGACCGCGCCATCCCAGACCCGGTGACGCTGCCGTTCGAAATCCGCACGCATCAGCGTTACAATCCGGCGGGCCTCACGCAACTCAACATCGTGCCGGGATTGGTCGGCACCATCCTCACCATGACCATGCTCATCTTTACGGCGCTCTCGGTGACGCGCGAGATCGAGCGCGGCACCATGGAGAATCTGTTGTCGATGCCGATCACGCCGGTCGAGATCATGCTCGGCAAGATCATTCCCTACATCATGGTCGGATTCATCCAGGCGGCCATGATTATCGCGACGGGCGTGCTGCTGTTCGGCGTGCCGATAATCGGCAATCTGTTCGTGCTGGCGGCCTTAAGTACGCTGTTCATCGCCACCAATCTGTCGATCGGCTACACGTTCTCGACGGTCGCGCAGAACCAGTTGCAGGCGATGCAGATGTCGCTGATGTTCTTTTTGCCGAATATTCTGCTCTCGGGCTTCATGTTCCCGTTTGCCGGCATGCCGGTCTGGGCGCAATGGATTGGCGAGGCGCTTCCGCTCACGCATTATCTGCGCATCGTGCGCTCGGTCATGCTGAAAGGGTCTTCCGTCGGCGATCTGCGCTACGATGCGGCGGCGCTGTTTGTGCTGATGCTGTTCGCCATGACGGTTGCGGTCACTCGCTTCCGACGCACTCTGGATTGAGGCGGCCAAACCGCCTTTTGCCGCCCTTTCGCCGGATCGGATCCGGAATTAAAAGTGCATGACGGGGTTGGTCGATCAAGGCGATCGCGTCGGAGTTTCGTCATGGCTATGCGGACTTGCGCAACGATGTTCGGGGTCATGGCTGCGGCTTTTTGCGCGGCTTGCTACCCTGGCGCGGGCGATCCCAATCCGGCCATGAGCGAGCCGGACAGGGTCGCCTGGATGCAATTCATCGCGGCGGCTCGCCCGGCGGCGCCAGGAAGCGGCAAAGCATTGTTTGAAACCTGGGCCTCCGATCTGGACACCTTTACCGAGCATCCACGTTGGCCGGACGCGGGCCACGCCGCCAAAAAAATCCTCATCAACAAGCTCGGCAAAACCGGACCGGAGACCGCCGACCGTGGCCGCTGGGCGATTGCGCCGGCCTTGACCTGCGCGCCGGACAAAATCGCGCCCTGTATCGGCAAGGAGACTTTGCGCAACCGGACGGCGTTCGATTTCATCGTTGAGAACAAGCTCTACACGCAACGCGGGCTGGCTGCGGCGTTCGGCGGTGCGATCAACTTTCCGACTGGCACAATCGAAGTGAAAGCGGAATGGATACCGGTATCCCAATTGCAGAGTTGGAATGGCGTCACGAGCGGGCAAGCCGCCTCGCTTTATCACATCAGCCGCGCGCACATCGGCGACAAATTCGTTCCCGTCGCTTTGGTTTCGCTCCATATAACCTCCAAGGAGCTGCCGAACTGGACCTGGGCTACGTTTGAGCACTGGAAGAATCCGGGCCGCTGCGACGCGACCGGCTGCCACGATATGTTCGGCGCGCGTGAAGCCGACGAGACATCCAATCCGCAACCGGATCGAGGCTATGCTTATTGCGAACATTCCGCAGCGTTCAAGCAGCTCGTTAGCAAGGCCGGCCTTGCGGATGTCTGGCTGAACTACTGCTTGAAGGGCACCCAGACCAACTTTGTCACCAGCACCGGGCAGACCACGTTGCTCGGCAATTCCGTGAGCGAAACCATCAATGCCGGCGTGGCACCGCCGCGCTCGTCCTGCATCACGTGCCATGCCGAGGCAGCCGCCGACCGCAACGGCAAATCGGCCTTGATCCGATTCGAGACCGGCGCGCCGCAGCCGTCATGGTTCATCGGTTCGGGCACGCCGGCGACGCCCCAATACAAGCAGGCTGATTTTGTGTGGGCGGTGCCGCTTTGTGCGCTGGCGGACGACGGCGTAACACCGTGCACGTTGAAACCTTCCGCGCAATAAGGCGCGCGGGTTCACCGCCGAGTCATGACATTGATGCGGAGATAGGCACCGGAGCGGTTGTCGGTGTCGCGCGCCCAGCCGCCCGCGGCCGACCATTCGGTCGCGCCGATCTTGAGGCTGGTGATATGGGCGCCGAAACGCGTCTGCGTGTAGCCATCGCCGGCATAGACTTGCGTCTCGGGGCCAACATAAAAGCGGTTGAAAGCTTTCCAGCCGAAGGCGGCGCGCGCCGAATTATTACCGCCGATCGAGGACAGCGAGGCGTCGGCGGCGATCATCGTCGCTGGTGTGGGCTCTGCCCAGACTTCGGTCGCGAAGCGTAATCCGAGCGAGCGCCCGCGCAGCTGGTTGCCCGGATCGTCGGGCGAGAGCCGGTGCTGCTGGATTTCGGGTCCGAAGAAAAATTTGACTTCCAGGGGCCCGCGCTTGATCCGCCAGCCTGGCAGGACCGCGGCGAGTCCTTCCGTGCCAGTCACCGAGGCGTTGCCGAGGTCGCCGGCGAAATAGCGGTATTGGCCGCCCGCGAGCAGGACCTTGAGCAGGACCCCGTCATGGTCGATCCCGCGCGGGGCCCAGATCAAGCCGCCATAGAGGAAGGCACCGCTGCGCCAAAGATCCTGGCCGGAAAACAGAATGAGGCGTGCATCTTTTTCCTCGTCGGCCCAACCGGGGCCGGCCGACAGACACCACGCACAAACAAAAAGCACCGCAGCGACGAACGCCGCCGCGCCAGCACGCCTCCGGCAACTCATTGGGCCCCCAAGCCCCAGCACGGTCCCGGCTGATACACGCCGGGTTACTGCCGTTTCAACTAAAGCGTGCTGGCCGGCTGCTGTCCAGCTTGCCCGCGGATCGTGCCGGACTGCCCCGCCTCCGTCAGGCTGCCTGCTTGGCGAGGCGGCGCGGCGGGCCGCCGAGCGTGCGGCGGATCATGGCCGAAAAAGCACTCGGGCTCGCATAGCCGACCGAGGCCGCCGTTTCGGCGACCGAGGCGCCCGCCGAAAGGCGCGCCAGGCCGTCAACAGCGCGCAACCGCGCCCGCCATTCTGCAAAGCCAAGACCGGTTTGGCTGCGAAACAGCCGCGCCAATGTCCGCCGACTGGCGCCGGCTTGTTCGGCCCAGCGATCAAGATCGTAATCGATACTAGAATCCGACAGCAGCGCGCGAGCGACCCGCAAAGCGCGCGCATCGCGCGGCATCGGCACCTCAAGCTTGCGCTCGCGAAGCCGCGCCAACTCGGCAAGGATCAGTTGCGCGACGCTGCCGCCGCGACCGCCCTCGTCATAGTCGGCCGGTTCCTTCAGCAACGCCAGAATGAGTTCGCGCAACAGGCCGGAAATTTCTACCAGCACGGGCTGCTGCGGCAACGCCTCGCAGCTCCCGGGCGCGATATAGACGGTGCGCATCTCCAGATGGCTGCGCATGGTGACGCTGTGCGGCCATTGCGGCGGCAGCCATAACGCCCGCGCCGGTGGCACGATCCAGGCGGCCTCTGTGGTCTCCACCCGCATGATGCCGCTGACAGCGTGCAGGAGCTGGCCACGACGATGCGTGTGCAGGGGGATATGGAGGCTGGCCTCATAGCCGCGCGCCATAACCGCAACCTGACGCGGAGCGTCGTCCATGTTGCGGCGGTAAATCGGGGCTGGCTGGGCCATGGCTCCCATAATACAGCGGCTTGGCCCATAGGCGACGAAAATCGGCCGAACATCTCCAAAGGGCAAGAGTTAGGCTATGCCACTGCGATTCCCGAAGGAACAGCCCCGAAAACGCCCATGAACCCGACAGCCGTGCCCGCACCTTTTGACGCCGCGACCCGCCGCGAGATCACCTTCCTCAACATCGCGCACGGGCTCGACCACTTCGTGCTGCTGATCTACCCGACGGTGGTGATAGGGCTCGAGGTCATCTACGGCCGGCCCTATAGCGAGTTGATCGCGCTTTCGAGCACGGCGTTTCTCGCCTTCGGTATTTTCTCGCTGCCGGCCGGTTGGCTCGCCGATCGCTGGAGCCGCCGCAACATGATGGCCGCGTTTTATTTCGGCTGCGGGGCCTCGCTGATCGGTATCGGCCTCGCGCCCAATCTGCTGACGCTGACCGCCGTGATGTTTCTGCTCGGCATGTTCGCCGCGATCTATCACCCGGTCGGCATGGCCATGCTGATCGAGGCTTCTCAGGCGCGCGGGCGCACGCTCGCCTTTAATGGCGTCTGCGGCAATGCCGGTGTGTCGCTTGCCGCCGGTATTTCCGGTGCACTCGCTTACTGGATCAACTGGCGCGCGGCCTTTTTCGCGCCAGCGGTCGTCTGCATCGCGGTCGGTGCCGTCTATCTCTGGCTGACGCCGGACGACCGCCACCACACTGGAAAGCGCAAGTCCAAGCCCGCGGTGCCGCTCACGCCCAAGCTCGCCGTCATGCTGTTCGGACTGTTCCTGGTCATCGCGCTCAGCGCCGGGCTTGTCTTCAACGTGCTGACCATCGCGCTGCCCAAGATCGTCGACGAAGGCATCGCCAAGGACGTGCCGCTGGTGCTGGTCGGCGGCATCGCCACGACCGTGCTTGTCTGCGGCGCCATCGCCCAGCTGATCGTTGGCCGTCTCGTCGAGTGGGTGGCGCCGCACTTCATCTTCGCCGCCATCACCGCGCTTGGCTTTGCCGGAAACCTGTGGGCGAGCTTTGCCACTGGCGTGCCGCTGATGGTCGCGCTGGCGGTCGCCATCGCCGCGATCTACGGGCAGGTGACGGTCAATGATATTATTCTCGCGCGCTACACCGCGGATGCCTGGCGCGGCCGCGTCTATGCCATCCGCTATTTCACGCTGTTCATCAGCGCCGCCATCGCCATCGCCATGATAGCCGTGCTGCACGAAAGGGGGGGCTTCGGCATGGTGCTTGGCGCCAATGCGGCGGTTGCTTTCCTGATGTTTGTGACGACGGCGCTTCTCGTGCTGCTGATCGTGAATATCGATATGCGCCAGGCCGTGCCGCAGCCGGCGGAATGATCATTTTTCCTGGCGCGTGATCTGGCCCGAAAACCGGTGCCCACTTTTCGGTATCACGCCCTAAAACAGCGGCGGGATCAGATCTTCGACCTTGACGCGAACGCGCTTTTTTACGTTCGCCACGACGCGGCTGCGGTGGCAGGTATTCGGATCGCGGCAGTAACAAAGCAGGGCGATGCGCTTGCCCGATTTCATGAGCGCCAGCAATTCATCGAGCGCGTCCTGCGCGTCGCGCGTCTTGATGTGCTTGTCGTAGATGCGCCAGAGTCTGTCGAAATCGCCGGAACGGGCGGCCTCGCGGCCTGCCGCCGGCGTTCCCAGCTTCTGCAGATGGACATAAGCGATGCCGGCCTCATCGAGCGTGGCCGCGAGCTGCCGCTTGGAGAAACCCGGCCGCCGTGAAGCGGCCACCGCGCGGGTATCGACCAGCAGATCGACCTTGGCGCGCTTGAGTTCGTCCAGCACCGCGTCGGGCTTGGCTTGCTCATAACCGATGGTGAACAGCGTTTTTGTTTTCGCGCCTGTCATTTCAACCGCTCGATCAGTGCCATTGCGGCGGCCGGCGCGCGCAGCTTGGCCTCGTGAATAAAGTAGACAAAGACGTCGCGCGGCGTTTTGGCCGCGCGCTTCTTGTCGATGCGCGGCAGGTCGGCGGGCTCCCCGCCCTTGGCCCAGAGTTTGGCGCGGGCGGCCCAGGCATCGAGGGCTTTTGGCGGGTAGCCGGCTTTCAGCTTTTCATTGCCCTTCTGCAAACGGGCATAGACGAAATCGGCCGTTATATCGGCGATCTCGGTGTAGCTGTCGTGCTCGGCATAGCAGATGGTAACGCCGAATTGCCGCGCCAGCACGATGAAATCCGGCGTCTTAAAGCTGTCATTGCGGGCCTCGACGACGTGCCGCAGCGCGCGGCCGTCGAACGTCTTCGGCAACAATTCGAGGAAGCCGCCGAAATCCCTTGCGTCGAATTTCTTGTGTGGAGCGAACTGCCAGAGCAGCGGGCCCAATTTGCCGCCCAGTTCGGTGATGCCGGAATCGAGAAACCGCTTGATGGAGTCGCCGGCCTCCGAAAGCACGCGGCGATTGACCGCGTAGCGCGGACCTTTGAGCGCAAAGACAAACCCCTCCGGCACCTCGGAGGCCCATTTTCGGAAGGTCTTGGGTGACTGCGTGCTGTAGAAGGTGCCGTTGACTTCGATTGAGGTCAGCCGTTCGCCGGCATATTGCAGTTCGCGCGCGTGCGGCAGGCCCTTCGGGTAAAAGACCCCGCGCCAGGGCGCGTAGGTCCAGCCGCCGACTCCGATATAAATCTTTCCTAATGTCACCGTCATATTTCCGACATGGAGCCGTACTATATCATGCGCAAGTAGTGACGGAGCGGCGTTGTTTCGTCACTCGACGGCCACGATGAGATTAAAGGCGACGGCGGATGTACCCGCGCCTCTCATTTGTGGTCGTTTTCATTTTCAGGCTCGCTTTGGCCATCCGAACGGCGATAGCGCCGCGTCGGTTCCATCGAGCGCGAGCCTTGCAATCGCTTCCCCGATAGCGGCCGAGTGCTTGAAGCCGTGCCCTGAGCAGGGCGAGGCGACGATCACCCGCTGTTCGTCCGGCAGTCTATCGATGACGAATCGCGCGTTCTCGACGCATGTGTACATGCACACCGCGGTCTTGATGCAGTCGCCGCTCACGCCTGGAAAAAAATCGCCGGTATAGGTCTCGTACATCTCTTTGATCTCGGCCGCCGGCACGTCGCGTTCGACGCCGTCGGCGGTCGTCTCGGTTTCGTATTGCTCCGTCGCGATCTTGACGGCCGGCGTTTGCGTTCCGACCCACGGAAAGCCGTAAACCGTCTGCTTGCGCGGCGTTTGCCAGATGAAAACGGGAAACGCATCGGGCCGGTAGCGATCGACCGGCTCTTTGTCGTCGATACGGAACCAGCAGAGAACCTGGCGGCGTATCGTGAACGCGTCCGCCAGCGATGCCGGCAGAAACTTCGGCAACCAGGCGCCGGCACTGATGACAAGTTTGCCCGCGGCATAATTCTCCTTGGCGGTCTTGACGGTGACGCCGGAATTCGACGCCGCGAAGCTCAGGGCCGTTTCGCCATAGTTTAAGGTGGCGCCGAACCGCTTGGCTTCGTCCAGTTGCGCCGCGATGCAGGCTTCCGGATGCAGAAACCCGCCGGTCGGCTCGAAATAGCCGCAGTCGCCGTCGGCGATTTGAAATTGTGGAAAGCGTCGGCGGATGTCGGCGTCAGTCAACAATTCATGCGGCACTTGGTGCAGTTTGGCCGCGTCGATGGTGGTCTGAAGAAAATCGGCGTTGCCGTGCGTCTGCGCGCGCGGTCCGCGCCCTGAAATGACCAGAAGCCCGTTCTGCACGAGCAAACTCTTGCCCGATGCCTCTTCAAGCGTCCGCCAGATTTCATTCGAGCGGCGCGCAAAGGGCGTGTAGTCGGCGCCTTCGCCGCAAGCGAGCCGCGTGATGCGCGTATCGCCATGGCTGGAGCCAAAGGCGTGCGGCGGCGCGAACCGATCGAGGCCAAGGACCTTGGCGCCGCGCTTGGCCAGTTGATAGGCGGTGGCCGAGCCCATGGCGCCCAGGCCCAAGACAATGATGTCGAAATTCTCGCTCACGCGGCGCGCCTCATTTTCAATGCGGTCGTATGGCAAGTGTAACGCGGCGGATCAAAGATAAAGAGGCCGCCCGAAGGCGGCCTCTGATTTTTGATTGAGACGAAGCGAACGGATTTCCTTAGAAATCCATGCCCCCGCCCATGCCACCCATGCCGCCGCCGGGCATTCCGCCGCCCCCCGACTTCTTCTGCGGGATTTCGGCGACCATGGCCTCGGTGGTGATCAAGAGGCCGGCGACGGACGCCGCGCCTTGGATCGCCGAGCGCACAACCTTGGCCGGATCGATCACGCCCCTGGTGACGAGGTAGCCGTATTCGCCGGCCTGCGCGTCATAGCCGTAGGAATACTGGTCCTTCTCCATGATCTTGCCGACCACGACGGAGCCGTCGGCGCCGGCATTGGCCGCAATCTGACGGGCAGGCGCCTGGACCGCCTTGCGTACGATCTCGACACCATGCTTCTGATCGTCGTTCTCGGTCTTGACCTTCTTGAGGGCCTCGACCGAACGCAGCAGGGCAACACCGCCGCCCGGCAGGATGCCCTCTTCGACCGCGGCGCGGGTTGCGTGCATCGCGTCGTCGACGCGATCCTTGCGCTCCTTCACCTCGATCTCGGTGGCGCCGCCGACGCGGATCACCGCAACGCCGCCGGCGAGCTTCGCCAGCCGCTCCTGCAGCTTTTCCTTGTCGTAGTCGGAGGTCGTCTCCTCGATCTGCGCCTTGATCTGGTTGACGCGCTCGACGATGTCGGCTTTCTTGCCGCCGCCGTTGACGATGGTGGTGTTTTCCTTGTCGATCATCACCTTCTTAGCGCGGCCGAGCATACCGATCTCGACCTTCTCGAGCTTGATGCCGAGGTCTTCCGAGATCGCCTGGCCGCCGGTCAGGACGGCGATGTCCTGCAGCATGGCCTTGCGGCGATCGCCGAAGCCCGGCGCTTTCACGGCCGCAACCTTGAGGCCGCCGCGCAGCTTGTTGACGACGAGGGTGGCGAGCGCTTCGCCTTCCACGTCCTCCGCCACGATCAACAGCGGCTTGCCGGTCTGCACCACTGCTTCGAGCAGCGGCAGCAATTCCTGCAATCCCGACAGCTTCTTTTCGTAGATCAGGATGTAGGGGTCTTCCATCTCAACGCGCATCTTGTCGGCGTTGGTGATGAAATAGGGTGAGATGTAGCCACGGTCGAATTGCATGCCTTCGACCACGTCGAGTTCGGTCTCCAGCGACTTGGCCTCTTCGACCGTGATGACGCCTTCGTTGCCGACTTTCTTCATGGCATCGGCGAGGAACTTGCCGATCTCGGCGTCGCCGTTGGCGGAAATGGTACCAACCTGCGCGATCTCCTCGTTGGAGGTGACCTTCTTGGCGTTCTTCTTCAGGTCCTCGACGAT
>DATATS010000144.1:0-18106 GCA_036268675.1 Pseudolabrys sp. | reverse complement strand
GCGTCGGCGCGAATTCCACCGCGTCCCCTGGGCTCGCGCTTGCGTGTGCTGAATTGGTCGGGGCGGCGGGATTTGAACCCACGACCCCCAGTCCCCCAGACTGGTGCGCTAACCGGGCTGCGCCACGCCCCGACCGGAACGGCGCGGACTATAGGGAGGCTGCTTTCGGGGCGCAATAACGCTTCCCAGGCCGCCTTTCGCCCGCCGTTGCCGAATTAACGGATTGTGCACGTCTCTCGGACGAAATGGCGTCGCGAGCGGCATTTTGGGGACCGACGTTTCGGGAACGGCGCCGCACTTGCGCGGGGTACGCGATCATGGCCGAGGCCGCCGACGCTATGCTTGACGTTCAATCCGGCAATGACCGGCTGCTGCTCGCTGCCGACGCACCGGCGCTATCGCCCGCAACCGCCGAGACGGGTACTTCGGCGCCCGGCTTGGGCGCGCTTACGATCACGATCCATCACAGCTTGGCCGAGGTAGAGAGCGACTGGCGCACATTCGAGCGCGAAGCCGACGGCACGGTGTTTCAAAGTGTCGACTGGCTGGCGTGCTGGCAGCGCCATATCGGCGAGCGCGGGGAGGCGACGCCCGCCATCGTTGTCGGGCGCGACGCAGCCGGCGCGATGCAGTTCATCCTGCCGCTGGCGGTGCAAGTTGGACGCTTCGCGCGCGAACTCACCTGGCTAGGCTCGGAGCTTGGCGATTACAACGCTCCGTTGCTCGCGCCGGGATTTGGCGAGCGCATCGGCCGCGACGATTTCTTGTCGGTGTGGCGTACCATTACGGAACGGATTCAAAGCAACCCGCACCTGCAATTCGATCTCATCCACCTCACGAAAATTCCGGACAGAGTGGGCACGCAGAATAATCCGATGCTCAATCTGGCGGTCGCTCCCCACCCGAGCGGGGCCTATCTCACGCACCTCAGCGGCGATTGGGACGCGTTCTATACGGCCAAGCGCTCATCGTCGACGCGGCGGCGCGATCGCACCAAGCGCAAGCGGCTCGCGGAGATCGGCGATATCAGACTTTTCAATCCCGAAGGCAAAGCGGAAACCTTGCAGACGCTTGAAATGCTGATGACGCAGAAGGCGCGCTCATTCGCGCACATGGGGGTCGGCAATCTGTTCGCGCGGCCCGGTTATGCCGAATTCTATCGCGCGCTCGCCACCGATCCGGCGACCAAGCACCTCGTGCATGTGAGCAGCCTCAATGTCGGCGCAACCGTGGCGGCCATCAATCTCGGGCTGACCTGGCGCGGTTGCTATTATCATCTGCTGGCGAGCTACGACGACGGAGAAGCATCGCGCTTCGGGCCCGGCGCCGCGCATCTGCACGATTTGATGCGGTGGGCCATCGAACACGATCTTGGCGTCTTCGATTTCACCATTGGCGACGAACCCTATAAGCGCGACTGGTGCGATACGGAGGTCAGGCTCTATGACCTCATCGCCGGCGCAACTCGCCGTGGGCTATTCGTGGCTGCGGTGATGGCCGTGGCCGCGCGGCTCAAACGCTGGATCAAGCAGACGCCGCTATTGTGGGCACTGTTCAGCAAGGGCCGCGAAGCGGTCGGGTCATTGCGGCGTTCTCGTTAGCGCGTCGCCGGCTGCGCAACGCCTGTACCCGCATGCGCCAGCCGGAACGGCCCGCGCACCATCGTCACCACCGCCGCGGCCGCGCCGCAGACGTAAACGGCGGCATAGGCTTGCAGGAAATGCACGATATCGAGATGGGCGGTGACGGCAAACGCGCCGACCGCGGCCATTGCCGCAGCAACGGCGATGCCGATGCGCGCCACTTCCCGGAAATAGCCGTTGTGAACGAGCACGCTGTGCGTGACCATTTTGGTCAAATCGGCGAAGAGCAAGACAATCAGGATCGGCGTTGCGGCAGCCGGCATGGTGGCTGCATGGCCGAGCAGGAGTGCGAATAGCCTGTCGGCTCCGATCAGGAGGACCACGCTGATGATCGCCGCCGGAAGCGCGCAGAGCGCCGCCGCCAGAACGGTCGCGCGCACGAGCGTCGGGCCATCACGCTCGGCCAGCGCGCTGGTCTGGCGCGGCACCAGAATGTCGCAGACCGCGCCAAAAATTGTCGAACCACCACGGAACACCTTGAAGGTGGTATCGAGGATGATCGGCGGGGCGCCCAGTCCGAACAGCAGCGAGACGATCAGATAGGGGTAGTTGTAGTTGAAGATTTCGCTCGCGGCGTAAGTGCCGCTGCGCATGAGGTCGGTGCGATTGGCGCGCACGAACGAACGCAGGTGCGCAAAAACATCCGCGATGCGCGGTGACAGCGCGCCGCATTCGATCATGCGCCTGATGCAGACCGCAAGCACAACCACCCAAAGCGCGTTGAGTGCAATCAGCATGACGAGCACCGGCAGTCCGAACAGCACTGCCGTGAGCCCGACGAAATAGCCGCCACGGCGCAGCGTCTCCAGTGCTTCAAACAACACATATTCGTCGACCGCAATCGAGATGTTTCGCAGCGCAAACCACACCAGATTGGTCGCGATGAACAGGAAAAACAGCCCGAACTCGACGGCCTCGCGTAGCGAGCTTTGCGTCCGCGTTGCCATGAATACGAAGCAGCACAGAGCGCCGGCGATGACGAGCGCGGAATAAAATAGAACGATCGCAGTTGCGTGCCCGGCGATCGCGTCGTCGCGTCCGCCGCTGAGGAAGCGTGCGCGCAGCCGGACGAACAGGATTTTGACAATTCCAAAATCGATCAGCCATAGCGAGTAGCCGATGGCCGCGACCAGGATGAAAATCGAAAACCGCTGCGGGCTCAGGACGTGCGCGAACACGTAGGTTTGGAGCAGGCCCGTGACCAGCGCGGCGCCCGCGGTGCCGGCGCGCAGGAAAAAGAACGGGGTGGAAATCAGTTGCCGCTTCATGTCACGCCGTTCTGTCCGCGCCGACGCTCAGGCAATGATCGAGCAGCGCGCGGCCGGTCGCTGCCCAGGTAAAGCGTTTTGCGCGAGCCCGCCCGGCAGTCGAAAGCCTGGCGCGCAAACCGGGGTCGGCGGCCAGAGCGCGCATATGCTGCGCGATCTGTTCGGCGTCGTCGGCGCGGCAATGCAGCGCCGCATCGTCGCAAACCTCGGCGAGCGCGGGCTGCTCGCTGATGATTACGGGACATCCGGCGGTCATGGCTTCGAGCGGCGGCAGACCGAAGCCTTCGTAGAGCGAGGGAAATACCAGCGCCTGCGCGTGTTCATAGAGCGCGCGCAATTCGCCGTCGGAAATGAATCCGACGACGCGCACGCCGTCGGATTGGGTGAGATCGACCGCGCCGAACACACGAGCGTCCTTGGCGCCGGTCAAGACCAGCATGGCATCGGGGATATTCGCCTTCCGGAAAGCTGAAACGACGGCCTTGATATTCTTGTTGACGGAGTCGACGCCGACGCCGAGGAAGAATTTGCGTCCCTTGAGGCCGAGCCGCTCGATCAAGCGATCGTCGGCCTGCACGGCAGTGATGTGATCGCCGCCCTCGAAACATACCGGCATGGTGGCGACATTGCCGCCATACCATTTGCCGATCTCGCGGCGTGAAAATTCTGAAACCGTGGCGACCATCGCAGCGCGCTGACACAGACGTGGAATCAAAAAGTTGTAGGCGGCGCGAAAGCGCGGCGAGAAGTTTTCGGGCAATGCCGGCACAGTGGCGTCGTGCACCACGACGATCTGGCGGCGCGTCGCCAGCGGCCCGAGCATGCACAGATTGAGCAGCAGCGCGCCGCGCGCACGCAGCGGGAACTCAAGCTGTTCCCAAAGATAGCCGGAAAAGAAACCGACCCGGCGCATCGGAATGTTCCTGAGTGGAAAATTGCGTGCCCCGCGCGGCGCTAACAGTTCGACACGACCCTTGAGCGCGGCGTAGTCGCCATCGAGCAGCGCGTCGATCGCCTTGATCGTTTCGGCCGCAAAGCGCTGCACACCGGAAGCCTGCTGCGTGAGGAAACGGCCGTTGATGGCGATGCGCGGCGATAGGACCGCAAAAAGCGGCGGAGGGCAAGCCTTCGCCATCGCAAGCTCTTGCGTTTGCTTGAGAATATTGCCCAAACCTGCACCCGAAAAGGTTGCGAGAGGTAAGACTAATTTAAGCGGCGAGGCGTTACTGAACCCTCAAGGTGATCGGATAAATCGGCGCGCCATGTCCACCCTCGATACCGCCTCTACGACCCCAGCTTTGCCTGACGCGGGAACCGTGCCGTCGCTTGTGCCGGGCGCGCCCATTGCGCTCCGCGACGCTCTCGACGGCTTCGGCATCGACAACCACGAGCGCTGGGCGTGGGCCAATTACGAGCGGGTGGTGGCCGGGCTTTGCAGCGCGTTTGACGCTCACCGCATCCTCGAGATTGGCGGCGGCCGCGATCCGCTGTTCAGCCGCGATGAAATCAAGCGCCTCGGCGTCGAGATGACCGTCAACGACATCTCGCCGGGCGAACTTTCGGTGCTGCCTTCGGGCTATCGGACCGCGTGTTTCGATATTGCCGGCGACATATCGGCGGTCGCGGATCTACGCAACGGTTTCGATCTCGCCTTTTCGCGCATGGTCTTCGAGCATGTTGCGGATGGCCGGCGTGCATGGGCTAATCTCTACGAACTGCTGGCGCCCGGCGGTATCGCGCTCGCCTTCATGCCGACGCTTTATGCGCTGCCCTTCGTCGCCAACTGGTTGTTGCCGGACAAGATCGCCGCGGCGATCGTCAAGCGGTTGTTTGCGAACCGTACCGATGACGAAGACCCGGTCTTCCCGGCGCGCTACTCCTGGTGCGTTGCGAGCGAGCGGCGCATGCACCCGATGCTTTCGGAAATTGGCTATCGCGAAATCGCGGTGCTGCCATTTTACGGCCACGGCTATTACGGCAGTTTCCCGATTGTGCGCGACCTGCACGCCCGCTTCACCGACATTGTTCGCCGCAGGGACTGGCGCTTGCTCGCAAGCCACGCCTACATCGTGGTCCGCAAATAACGCGACGCGACTTCAGCGCTCCTCCAGACGATCGTTCTTGACTTCGACCAACTCGGCGACCCGCCGTGCGAAACGCTCCGGCGCGAGCAGGATTTTGACATCGGCCGCGGCGGTGGCGCCCATGTCGCGGCGCAGCTCCGGGCTCTCGGCCAACCGCCGCAGCCACTTGGCGGCGTCATCAACTCTGGCGTCCGCCCACATCTGCCCTTCCACGTCGAATACGCCTTGCGGATCGTTAACCGGCACCAGCGAATAGGACACCAGCGCCGAATTCCGCTTGCTCATGAAATCGAGATTGCCCGACCATGCGGTGGCGATAACCGGCTTGCCGAGTGCCATAGCCTGCGCCGGCACCAGCCCGAATCCTTCCGAGCGGTGCAGCGAAATCACGATGTCGGAGGCTGCCACCAGCCCCATCATGTCGGCTTCGGGCAGCGTGCCCTCGATCAGGCGGATGTTGCCGGCGCCGGCGACGGCTTGTGCGAGTGCTTGCTGGGCCCAGGCAGTGGCGCCGCCGGCGATCAGCTTGATTACGAGCATCTTGTCGCGCGCATTGCCAAATGCGTGGCGGAAAGCGGCAATGGCGGCAAGTGGGTTCTTGCGCGCGAAGGCCGAGCCGAGATGCATCACGTTGAGGACCACCAGCGCGTCGACGGGCAGGCCGAGGCGGTCGCGCATATTGGGCGTCACGTCCATCGGCGGCAGCGGGTGGTTGACCACATGCACCGGCTTGTCGGTCGCTGCCGCGATTGCCGCGCGCGTGAATTCCGAAGGCACCCAGATCTCATGCACATAACGGAAGCTCGGTTGCCAATCCGCGGGCAACTGCGGCAATTCCCACGCCCAATAACCGATGATGCGGCGCGCCTGCACCTGGGCGCGGCCGAGTGCCCACAGCGCATGCGGCAGGAACGGACCATTGTGGTGCACGATCAGAGTGCCGCTGCCGGGCGAGAGCGCGCGCCGGACATCGCCGGTGCAAAACTCAACCTGGCCGAAAGCGGAACTGAGGTCGAAGGCAGTGGGGGCATAACCTGCGGCGTCGAGGGCTGTATACGCGAGCCGAGCGCCTTCGCCGACACCACTTGCGGTCGAAAATAGGCCCGCGATCCCGAGCGGGAAGCCGCCGCGCGGACGAACGTCGGGCGTCGGCGCGATGACGCGGCTGACATCCAACAGAATTTGCCGGCGTGTCGCGTGCGGCAGCCGCTGCCATAGTCGCCGCAAGGTGCCGCGGCGCGCGGGCGCCTCCGTTGCGAGGAATTCAAGCGTGGACATAAGCCGCCCGCCCATTCGAGATCGGCGCCGATTTCTGTCGGACATACTTTGCGGTCGCCGCCCACAGGCCCCAGATGATGCCGAGCAGGAGAAAGAAATGACGCCAATGATCGGTGTCGATCACGAAGCCTTCGAGCACTTCGCCGGTGAAGGCGCCGAGCGCGGTGATGAGATAAGGCTGCCATGGCGTGGCGACGAAGACCGAGCGCAGGGCCACCATGAATGTCGCGGCCAGCATCATGACATAGCTCACGCCGCCGATCCATCCGTACACCAGCAGAGCCTGCAGATAGACGTTATGCTGCTGCGTGCCGTTCACACGCGAGAACTCAAATGGCCCCATGCCGTTCGGATAATGGAGCAGCGCCGACAGCGCCAATTCCTGCAATTCGAAGCGGCCGCCCTGACCGACGTCGTAGGAGTTGGTCAGGTGGAAACGGTCTTTGATCATGGCCGCGATCGACTCGAACGAGAGCGCGAGCGCGAAGAGCGCCGCAAGGGCTGCGATACCGATCAGGGTCAGGCCGAGAATGCGCACGCGGATTCGTGTGCTTGGCGCGGTGAGGAATGCGAGCACGATGACCACCGCTGCCGACACCGCGAAATGAAACATGGCGCCGCGCGAGAAGCTCAGCAGCAGACCGATCATCAGAATGACGAAGATCGCCAGGTCGAGCAAAGTGGCGCGTCGTACGATCATGCGCTCGGCAACGATGAGCATCGGCCAGATCAGGAATGGGCCGAAGACATTCGGATCCTTGAAAAACCCGAGAGCGCGTCCGCCGGGCGCAAAGAGGTCTTCGGCGCCCGGGAAGGCGTGAAAATAGCCGCAGATGCCGGCGATCGAAACGATCACCGCGGTCAGAATGTAGGCCGCGCGCAGGGCAGCAAGCCGCAGCATGGTGCGCTCGGCAGCGAGACAAGCGAACACGATAGCGGCGAGCATCAGATAGATCGAGGTCGCCGTGTATTGAACCGTTTTTTCCTGACCGGGCACGTTAAGGAGCGACAGCACGCCGCCGACGTTGAAGATCAGCAGCAAGATGACCAAAAGCGCAATCCGGCGATCGAAATGTACGCCGGCAATCAGGCAGGCAACCGCCAGCACGCCCATCATGGCGTCGTGCGGCGAGGGCTCGACGAAAGCGACCGAACTCGCCAGCACCGTGATGTAAAGCACGATCAGCAGCAGCCGCTCGCGCATTGTGGCTGCCGGCGCGATCGAAGTGACGGGTGTGCCTTGCAGTTGCGCAATATCGCCGCCGGTGATCAATACGCGTTCTCCGCGTTGAGCAGCGCAAACGGCGTGCGCGCCACGATGTAGAGATCGAACAGCACCGACCAGCCCTCGATGTAGGCGAGATCGTGCTCGACGCGGCGCTGGATCTTCTCGTCGGTATCTGTTTCGCCACGCCAGCCATTGATCTGCGCCCAGCCGGTGATGCCCGGCTTCACCCGGTGGCGCGCGAAATAGCCGTCAACCGCCTCGTTGTAGAGCCGCGTCTCGGCCTTGGCGTTGACCGCGTGCGGGCGTGGGCCGACCAGCGATAGATTGCCCTTGAGCACCACATTGAACAGTTGGGGCAATTCATCGAGGCTGGTCTTGCGGATGAAACGGCCGACGCGGGTGACGCGTGGGTCATCCTTGGTGACCAGTCTGTCGGCCATGGCGTCGGACGCATTCGCGTACATCGAACGGAATTTGTAGACCTCGATGAGGTCGTTATTGAAGCCGTAGCGCTTCTGCTTGAACAGCACCGGCCCGCGGCTCTCGATCCGGACGGCGACGGCGATCAGCGCCATCAGCGGTAGCGCGCAAAGCAGCATGAGGCCGCCGATGATTTTGTCGAACAGGTATTTCATCACGACGTCCCAATCGGCGATCGGCCGGTCGAACACGTCGAGCACTGGCACTTCGCCGATGTAGGAATAGGAACGCGGGCGGAAGCGCAGCTTGTTGGTGTGGGCGGCAAGTCGGATGTCGACCGGAAGCACCCATAATTTCTTGAGCATCTGCAGGATGCGGCTTTCCGCCGAAATCGGCAGCGAAAAGATCACCAGATCGACGCGTGTGCGCCGGCCGAATTCGACCAGATCGTCGACAGTGCCGAGTTTGCGCTCGCCTGCGCAATCGGCGCTGCTGCGTTTATCGCCGCGGTCGTCGAACAGACCGATGATCGTGACGCCGGAATCTTTCTGCCGCAGCAACTCCTCGATCACATGCGCGCCATGATCGCCGCCGCCGACGATCACGGTGCGCCGGGTGAGGCGGCCCTCGCGCGTCCATTGGCGCACCAGCAGGAACAGGACTCTGCGTGACGCGATCAGCGCCACCAAACCGCCGACATAGAAGCTGCCGAGCCAGACGCGCGAAAATATTTCACCGGCTTTGGCAAAGAACGAGGCGCCGATGACGATGAGGAAAACCAGGGACCATGCCGATGCCATCCGCATGTATTGCTTTTCGTGGCCTCGGAAGGCCTGCACCTGATAGATGTCGGCGGTCTGGAATGCGAACATCGAGAGCAGCGCGATTGCGAAGATCGCGAGCGCATAGTGCGTAAACAGGCCTTCCGACGACAGTCCATAGGCCGCGTAGACGGAAAAGCCGACCAGCACGATCAGCGCAAATTCCGCCATGCGAACGAATCCGGCCAGCACGATCGGCGAGATGGGCGCGGGCGCCGGCCGCGACGCGACCGCCAGCGCTTCGGGCGTGAGCGCATGCGGCCGGCCGAGGCCGCGCGGCGTTGCGCGTACGCGCTCGAGGATTGCCGAGACGCTCGATGCGGCGAGCGGGGTGTGAGTGTCGCTGTCGGTCATGGCGCGCGCCCAAAATCCGGTCGCCCGAGAGTTCCCGGAGCGCCGGCAGGAATTGTCCTTAATTCCCGGTAATTCCTAGAGAAAAAGTCTCAAAAAAGGCTTATCGGATCGCTCGGATAAGTCTTAACGGCGACCGGCTTTGTGGAGGTTTTCGAGGGCGGCCGCGTAGCCGGCAAGCACGCCATTCGCCATGCGCTCGACCGAAAAGGAGGTGGCGACCCGCTCGCGCAATTTTCGCACGATCTCGGTCCGCTCCTCGGCGTGGTCGAGCGTCCGGACGATGGCGCGGGCAAGCGCCGGCACGTCGCCGGGCTCTACCAGCCTGTCGGACAGGGGACCGTAGATTTCCGGAATGCCGCCGACCCGCGTGGTGATCTGCGGCTTGCCGGAGGCGGCGGCTTCCAGCACCACATAGGGCAGCGACTCCGCGCGCGACGGCGCCACCATGATGCGGCCGAGCGCCTGTGCCTGACGCGCCGGCATGGCGGGCATGAAGCGCACTGTGGCGGACAGTCCAAGGCGTTCGACCTGAGCGTGGAACGCGTCGCGGTCGGGGCCGTCCCCGACCAGTGTGGCGCTCAGGTTGCGCCCGTCACGGCGCAGCGATGCGATGGCGTCGATGAGCACGTCGATGCCCTTGAGCATGCGTAATTCTCCGATGAATACGACATCGGTGGCATCGGCGGCGGGTTCGACCGGCTCGAATTCCGCCGGCGTCACGCCGTTATGGACGATCCGGACGAGGCCGCGCGGTTGGCCGATCTTGCGCTTGAAAGTCTCGGCGCTGAAGGCGCTTTCGAACAGGAACAGGTGGCCACGCCGCATCAGAAAGCGCTCGGTGGTCAAATAGAATTTTCCGGCAAGCGTGTCGTGGTGGTAGAGCAAGCTGCCGCCATGTGGCGTATAGACACGCAAGGCACGCGACCGCCCAAAAGCGAGCCGCGCATAGGCGCCACCCTTCGCGCCGTGGCCGTGCACGACATCGGCCTTGGAATTCGCGATACGCCGCATGACGTGGGCCAGAGCCGGCGCATCGCCCGGCCCGATATCGCGCGGCATCGGCGTACGGCTTAGGCCGAGCGCGAGCGAGGGTTCGATCTGGCGCAAGGCGTCGTCGGCGCGGTTGCCGCCCGTGCTCAGATCGGCGATCAGGCCGACGCTGTGCCCACGGGCGATCTGTTCGCGGCTCAAATCGAGGACGTGGCGAAACAGGCCGCCGACCGGCGCGCGCAGAACGTGCAGGATGTTCAGTGGAGCCATCGTTCGGGCCGAGCCGAATCCGCGCCGGTGAAAGAAATCTGGAACCGGATTAGGCGGCTCGCCTGGTTAACAAAACCTGACCGGACCGGATCGAAGGGCCGAATTAACGCGGAAGCAACCATAATAGTTTGTGATCCTTTCGAGCCGCGCGATTGTGCGTTTGGAGTAGGAAATGCTGTTCCGTAAAAAGTCGAAAACCGAAGAGGCGCCCGTTTCGGCCACTGTGCCAATCGCCATGAGCGGCGAGCCCGATATGCGCGGTTTAGGCCGGGTTCTGTGGCAAAAAAAGACGCGCATCCTCGGCTTCACGTTGTTCGCAGCCGCTGCCGCGCTCCTGGTCGTCAACTCGATCACACCGCGCTATCGCTCCGAATCGCGCCTGCTGCTCGAGTCGCGCGAGAACGTATTTTTGCGCGCGGAAGCCGACAAGAACAACGGCGACCGCAGTTCCATGATCGATCCCGAGGCGGTGACCAGCCAGATCCAGATCGTGCTTTCGCGCGATCTTGCGAGCGAAGTCATCAAGAAGGAAAATCTTGCGAATAATCCGGAATTCGATCCGATGGCGGGCGGCGGCTCGTTGCTCAAATCCATTATCGGCCTGTTCCGGGTCGGCCGCGACCCGAGCGCGATGTCGCGCGAAGAACGCACGCTGGAATCCTACTACGAACGGCTCAACGTCTATGCGATCGAAAAATCGCGGGTGATCGTGATCAGTTTTAACTCGGCCAATTCCGATCTGGCCGCGCGCGTCGCCAACACGATCGCCGAAACCTATCTGAAGGTGCAGCAGGTCGCGAAGCAGGATCAGACGCGCGCCGCCGGCACCTGGCTTGCCGAAGAGATCGAGAAGATGCGCAAGCGCGTGGCGGACGCTGAAGACAAGGTCGAGGCCTACCGCGTCAAATCCAATCTGTTCGTCGGCTCAAACAATACGTCGCTGCCGAGCCAGCAGCTTACTGAAATCAATTCGCAGATCGCCGCGGCGCGCGGCCAGAAAGCCGATCTGGAGGCGAGGGCGCGGCAGCTGCGCGATCTCATCCGTTCCGGCCAATCGATCGATTCCTCCGACATCGCCAATTCCGACACCATGCGCCGCCTGATCGAACAGCGCATCGCGCTGCGCAATCTGTTGGCCGAGCAGTCCACGACCTTGCTCAGCCGCCACCCGCGCATCCTGGAGCTCAAGGCCCAGATCGCGGAAGTCGATCGCCAGATCAGCACAGAAGGCGAGCGTTTGGCGCGTCAACTCGACAATGACGCCAAGGTTGCCGGCGACCGGCTGGAAACGCTGACCGCGAGCCTCGATACGGTGAAGAAGCTGGCCTCACAAAGCAACGAGCAGGATGTGCAGTTGCGCGCGCTCGAACGCGAAGCCAAGACGCAGCGCGATCTGCTCGAATCCTATCTTTCGAAATATCGCGAGGCCTCGGCGCGCGACAACATCAATGCGGCGCCGCCGGAAGCCCGCATCATTTCGCGCGCGACTCCGGCGATCAAGCCCGCTTACCCGAACAAGACGCCGACGATCCTGATCGCGGCCTTTGCCGCCTTCGCGCTGTCGGCGGGTTTCACGGTGACTGGCGTGCTGCTTGCACCCGATGCCGGCCATGGCTATGCGCCGGCGGTCTACAACGCGCCTGCCTTCGCGCCGCAGCCGATGCCGGTCATGCCACGCGTGGCGTCGCCGCCCCTGATGCCGTCTGTCACGCCTGTTGCGGCGGCGGCACCGTTGGCCGCGGACAGTGTCGAGCAGATTGCGCGCAGTTTGCGTCAAGCGGGTGACGCCGGACGGCGCGTCACGGTGATCGGCAGCGAGCGCAATGCGGGTACGACCTTTGCGGCAATCATGCTCGCCCGCACGCTCGCGAAGGAGGCCAGCGTCGTGCTGGTTGATCTTGCGTTCGGCGCGCCCAACCTGTCGGTGATTTCGACCGATCCGAAAGCACCCGGCATCGCCGAACTGGTGCGCGGCACGGCCTCATTCGGTGACATCATCACCAGCGATCAATATTCGCCTGTCCATCTGATCGCGACCGGCGATGTCGCGGGCGATGGGCCGGCGCTCGTCGCTTCACCGATGCTGGCGACCGTGATCGAGGCCCTGGTGCGCAGCTACGATCATGTGGTGCTTGACGTCGGTTCCGCAGCCGAGGGCGCGCTGGAGCGCCTTGCGCCGCTGGCGCCGCGTGCGGTGCTGGTGGCTGCCGATCCAGCCAAACCGGCTACGCGTGCGGCGTGCGAGCGACTGGTCCATGCAGGCTTTGCCAACGTCACGGTGCTTGCCGGCGGGGCGCAAGCGGTAGCAGCCTGACGCCATTCCTGTCGCGATTTATGCCGCGATCCATGGGCGCAGGGCCGCAGACTCGGCTAATGTTAGCCTCCGGCTTGCAAAGAATTCTCAACAAAGGGTGGGCATACTCGGCGGACTTCGCCCGGGAGCCCGACGCTTGGCAAACGTGAAAAAGACGATCATCCGCGGCGGCCTTGAGTCGCTTTATTTCACGGGCATGCATCACATGATGCGCCCGCTCGTGGGTGGCGTCGGCTCAATCCTGACGCTCCACCATGTGCGCCCGCCGCGCAACGAAGCATTTCAACCCAACCGGCTTCTGGAAATCAGCCCGTCATTCCTGGAAAAGCTCCTGCGTCGTTTGGCGCGCGCGCGCATCGACGTCATCTCGCTCGACGAAATGCATCGCCGCTTTATCGCCGAGGACTTCAAGCGTCGATTCGTCTGCATCACGTTCGACGATGGCTACAAGGATCTGATGCGCTACGCCTATCCGCTGCTGCGCAAATACAAATTGCCGTTCGCGCTCTATATCCCGACCAGCTTTCCGGATCGGCTTGGCGAATTGTGGTGGGTCGCGCTTGAAATCGTGATCGCGCAGAACGAACGCATCGGCATGGTGGTCAACGGCAAGGATCAGTTTTTCGATTGCCGCACGGTCGGTGAAAAGCGCGAACTGTACGACGCCATGTACCGCTATCTTCGCAGCATGAAAACCGACGAGGAAGTGCGCAAGGTGGTGCGCGATCTCGCGGCCTGCCATCGCGTGGACATGGCCGCGGTCTGCCGCGATCTGTGCATGGACTGGCAGGAGATCATCGATCTTGCCGCCGACCCGCTCTGTACCATCGGCGCCCACACCGTCAATCATATGATGCTCAAGAAAGTGCCGAACGACTCCACCGTGCGCGCGGAAATGGAGATGAGCCGCGCCGTGCTGGAAGCGGCCCTGGGAAAAAGGCCGCAGCATCTTGCCTATCCGGTCGGCGATCCGACTTCGGCCGGCCCGCGTGAATTCCGCATCGCGGCCGAGCTTGGTTTCAAGACCGCGGTCACGACGCGGCCTGGCGTGCTGTTCAAGGCGCACCGCGACCATTTGACGGCGCTGCCGCGCATTTCGGTCAATGGCGAGTTCCAGCAGCAGCGCTATTTGAAAGTGTTGATGTCGGGCGCCGCCACCGCGATGTGGAACGGCTTCCGCCGCGTCAACGCGGCGTAGCATCCGCCTTCGGTCGATCCGGCCGCGCCATCCACTGCACCAGCGGCATCGCCGGGAGCACCCAGCCAAGACCGGCCACCACGTAGTAGATCGCGGCGACATAGCCGTTGACGTCGGTGAGCGCCGATTGCGCCAGCGCCATGGCGAGGAGGGCCCAGACCGTCACCAGCAAGAGCAGCCCGATCGTACCGATGAGTTTGCGGGTGCGGATATGCATGACTGTTATTGAACTGCCGGATTTGCGATCGCTGGCGCATGACTATATGGTCCGCACGGTTCCCCGCAAGCACCCAATCCATGCACGAACATCGTCCCGGCACGGCCACTCGAATGCGCGCGGTGCGCATCTGGCTGCTCGCGGTCGCAGGCGTGATTGTCCTGACGCTGATGGTGGGAGGCGCGACGCGGGTTACTGAATCGGGCCTTTCGATCACCGAATGGAAGCCGGTTACGGGCGTTCTGCCGCCGACAAGCGAGCGGGCCTGGCAATCCGAGTTCGAGAAATACCAGGCGATCCCGCAATACCGTGAGCTCAATCGCGGGATGGACCTGAGCGCATTCAAGACCATCTACTGGTGGGAATGGACGCATCGGCTGCTGGCGCGCACGACGGGTGCCGTGTTCCTGTTGCCGTTCCTTTATTTCCTGTGGCGTGGCGCCATTCCGCCACGCCTGCGCAGTCGACTATGGGTCATTTTTGCCGGTGGGGCGTTTCTCGGCGCGGTCGGCTGGTGGATGGTCGCCTCGGGGTTATCGGGATCGGGCCGCGTCAGCGTGTCGCAATACCGGCTCGCATTTCATTTGACGCTCGCTTGCGCGATCTATGCGTCGGTATTGTGGACCGCGCAGCAAATGATGCGGCGTCAATCATTGGGGCCGCCCGCGCGACTGAGATATGTCGCGCTCGCAATCGTGGCGCTTTTGCTTCTGCAAATTTATATCGGCGCGCTGGTCGCGGGGCTCGATGCCGGGCTGGTTTATAACACTTGGCCGTTGATCGACGGGCATTTCATCCCGGACGCTGCCCGGCTCTGGTTTGTTCATCCGGCCTGGCGCAATCTGTTCGAGAACACGCTGACGGCGCAGTTCGATCATCGCATGACAGCCTATGTCATTTGGTTGCTGGCAATGGTCCACGCTGTTGATGCCTGGAACAAGCGGCGCGCAACCGTCAGTGCGCTGATCTTGGCCGGTGCCGTAACGCTGCAAGCCGCGCTCGGTATCGTCACGTTGCTCAATCGCGCGCCGATCCCGCTGGCGCTCGCCCATCAGGTGCTGGCGATCCTGGTGTTCACTGTGGCCGTCGTGCATGCTGAGCGGCTTTGGCACCGCGAGGATATGTCTTTGACGGCGCCGGCCGGAGATCAAGCTCAATGATTGACGTTGTGACGATCGACGGCATCGCAATGATGACGCTCAAACACGGCAAAGCCAACGCGCTCGACATCGAAATCTGTGAGGCCATTACCGCGCGCTTCAATGAGCTTCGCCGCGCCGAGGCCAGAGCGGTCATCATCACCGGGCACGGACACATCTTTTCGGCCGGCGTCGACCTCAAGCGGCTAAGCAAGGAGGGCGCGGGCTACATCCGGAAATTCTTGCCGGCCTTGCATGCGCTCTATGACGCGGTGTTCTTTCATCCAAGGCCGGTGGTGGCGGCGATCAACGGCCATGCCGTTGCCGGTGGGGCGGTGCTCGCATGTTGCGCCGACCGGCGCATCATGGCGCGCACGCCGGGCCGCATCGGCATCACCGAGTTGCAGGTTGGCGTGCCGTTTCCCGCACTCGCTTTCGAGATCCTCCGGTATGCGACACCGGAGCGCTACCTGGCCGAATTCGCGCTCGGCGCCGCGACCTATGCCAGCGACGCCGCCACGCAGCGCGGCTGGATCGATGAGGTCGTTGAGCCCGAGACGTTGATGGTGCGCGCGGTTGCCGCCGCGAAATCACTTGCCGCGTTGTCGCCGCGGGCGTTCGCGCAGACGAAGGCGCAGCTTCGGCAGGCCGTCACCGAACGGCTCAATCGCAGTGGCGCGGTGACGGACGCCGCGGTCGCCGAAATCTGGACCGCGCCGGAAACGATCGTCTATATCCGCGATTACGTTGAGCACACGCTCAAGAAAAGCTGATCACCGCGCCGTCAACGCCTGTTCCAGGTCGGCGATGATGTCGTCCGTGTCTTCCAGCCCGATCGACAGACGCACCACGTCCGGTCCCGCGCCAGCCTGCACCTTTTGCGCGTCGGACAACTGTTTGTGCGTGGTGGACGCAGGGTGGATGATGAGTGAGCGCGTATCGCCGATATTGGCGAGGTGAGAAAACAGCTTCACGTTCGAGACAAGCTTCACGCCGGCTTCGTAGCCACCTTTGAGGCCGAACGTGAACACCGCGCCGCAACCTTTAGGAACGTATTTCTTGGCCAGCGCGTGATATTTGTCGCTCGCAAGGCCCGGATAGCTCACCCAGGCAACCTCCGGCCGCTTCACCAGCCATTCCGCGACGCTTTGCGCGTTATCGCAGTGGCGCTGCATGCGCAGCGGCAGGGTTTCGATGCCATTGAGGATGAGGAAGGCGTTGAACGGCGACAGCGCGGGGCCAAGATCGCGCAGTCCCAGAACGCGGCAGGCGATAGCGAAGGCGAAATTGCCGAATGTTTCGTGCAACACGATGCCGGAATATTCCGGCCGAGGCTCGCACAGCATCGGATATTTCTTGTCGCGCGACCAGTTGAAACTGCCGGCATCCACGATCATGCCGCCAATTGAATTGCCGTGGCCGCCGAGAAACTTGGTCAGCGAATGCACCACAACATCGGCGCCGTGGTCGATCGGCTTGCACAGATATGGAGTTGCCAGAGTATTGTCGACGATGAGCGGCACGCCAGCCTTGCGCGCGATATTGGCGACCGCTTCGATGTCGGTGATCACGCCGCCCGGATTGGCAATCGACTCGATGAAGATTGCCCTGGTCTTGGGCGTCACCGCTTTTTCGAATGACGCAATGTCGTCGGGCTCGGCCCAGACCACATTCCAGCCGAAATTCTTGTAGGCATGATTGAACTGGTTGATCGAGCCGCCATAAAGCTTCTTGGAGGCGATGAACTCGTCTCCCGGCGTCATCAGATTGTGCATAACGATGACCTGCGCGGCATGGCCGGAGGCGATGGCCAGGCCGGCGGTGCCGCCTTCGAGCGCGGCGACGCGTTCCTCCAGCACTGCATTCGTCGGATTGCCGATGCGCGTATAGATATTGCCGAAGGCTTGCAGTCCGAACAGCGAGGCCGCGTGATCGACATCATCGAACACAAAGGACGCGGTCTGATAGATCGGCGTGATGCGTGCGCCGGTGGCCGGATCGGGCTTGGCGCCGGCGTGTATGCTCAGCGTCGAAAACCCCGGAATGCGCTCTGCGTCGGCCATAATCCACCCTTCGTGTCGCTCGCGGCCAATTCGGCCTTTTGCGGATAGGGCGCGATTTAAGGGGGCGGGCAGGCGCGGCGTCAAGGCGACTTTTCGGATTGCGGCGCGTCAGTCTCGGTTTTCGTCGGCCTTGCTGGTGCCAAGTCCCATGCGCTGCACGCCTTTACCGAGCATCTGCGCGCGCTTGGACGAGAGTGTGCGTGAATTAACGCCGATCCAGGAAATCTCCGAGGACAACCGGCCGTATTCGATCTTGGGGCAACGGTCCATCACCACCTTGATGCCGGCGTCTTCCGCGAGTTGTGCGGCTTCATCGTTGCGGATGGTGAGCTGCATCCAGATCACTTGCGGTTTTGGCCGCATCGCAAGCGCTTCCTGCACGACCGGCATGACATGCTCGCTGGCGCGGAAGATATCGATCATGTCGATCGGCTCCGGGATGTCGGTCAGGCTGGCGTAAACCTTCTGGCCAAGGATGTCCTTGCCGGCCTGGCCTGGATTGACAGGGATCATGCGGTAGCCGCGCTCTATCAGATATTTGAATGCAAAATAACTCGGTCGGTTGTCCTTCGGCGAAATGCCGACCATGGCAATTGTCTTCACCGTGTTGAGGATGCCACGGATATAGCTGTCGGAATATTGGTCGTGGTTCACGATGGTGCGGCTTGCGCGAGCAAGGCGCGCAGCCGCGCGTTTTCGGCTTCGAGCTCCGTAATCCTGGTCCGCACCTTTGCGAGCGCTTCTTCGATCTCGGCTTCGGTAAAGCGCGTGACGATATGCTGTGAGCAGTTCACATCCCATGCCTCGATGGTGAAAAGG
>DATATS010000143.1:0-10756 GCA_036268675.1 Pseudolabrys sp. | reverse complement strand
TTCGGCCGCCGCAAAGCGCGCCGCGAGCAGACCGATGGCCGCGGATTCCACATAACCCTCGCAGCCGGTGATCTGCCCGGCAAAGCGCCAGCGCGGATTGGCCTTCAGCCGCAAGCTCTCATCCAGCAGCTTTGGTGAATTCAAGAACGTATTGCGATGCAGGCCGCCAAGCCGGGCAAATTCGGCGTTCTGCAGGCCGGGAATGGTGCGAAAAATGCGCGCCTGTTCGCCGTGCTTCAGTTTGGTCTGGAAGCCGACCATGTTGAACAGCGTGCCGAGCTTGTTGTCCTGACGCAGTTGCACCACCGCATAGGGCTTCACGCCGGGCGCATGTGGGTTTGTCAGGCCAAACGGTTTCATCGGTCCGTGCCGCAGCGTCTCGCGTCCGCGTTCGGCCATCACCTCGATCGGCAGGCAGCCGTCAAAATACGGCGTGGAGGCTTCCCAGTCGTGGAACACCGTCTTGTCACCGGCAATGAGCGCGTCGATGAAGCCGTCGTACTGCTCGCGCGTGAGCGGACAATTGATGTAGTCCGCGCCTGTCCCGCCGGGGCCGGCCTTGTCATAACGTGACTGGAACCATGCCTGACCGAGATCAATCGACTCGCGATGCACGATCGGCGCAATGGCGTCGAAGAAGGCGAGCGCTTCTTCACCGCTGCGCGCGCGGATCGCCGCCGCCAGATCGGGCGACGTGAGTGGCCCGGTCGCGATGATGACATTGTCCCATTCGTCCGGCGGCAGCGCGACCTCGCCACGCGACAGCGTTATGAGCGGATGTTCGGCAAGCGCCGCCGACACTGCGGCCGAAAACCCGTCGCGGTCGACCGCGAGCGCGCCGCCGGCCGGAACCTGATTCCTATCCGCAGCCTGCATGATGAGCGAGCCGAGCCGCCGCATTTCCTCGTGCAGCAGGCCGACCGCGTTGTGGTCCTTGTCGTCTGAGCGGAATGAGTTCGAGCAGACCAATTCGGCATAGCCGCCGGTCTTGTGCGCGGCTGTCTGGCGCTGCGGCCGCATCTCGTGCAGCATCACCGGCACGCCACTTTGCGCCAGCTGCCAGGAGGCCTCGGAGCCCGCAAGGCCGCCGCCGACGATATGGATGGTTTTCAGCGCCATGGCCGCAAGCTAGGCGGCGGGCCGTCACGCGGCAACAGGCCCTAAAACGCGAAAGCGCCCGCGACTGGCGCGGGCGTTTTCATATTCGGCTGAAATCGGTCGCTGAGTTACGCGGCCTTCCAGGCCACCCGCTGAATGTCCGAACGGCTGATGCCGATGTCGGCAAGCTCGCGGTCGCCAAGGCGCGACAGTTCGGCCATGCTGCGGTTGTAGCGGTTCCACTTCCGGACGAAGTGAACGATGTTGGCAAACATTGGAGATCTCTTTCTTTTGTTTCCGGCCGGTCGCCGGCTCGCTTGAACTGCACGCAAAATAGGGAAGTTCGGGCGAATGAAAAGCAATAATGTTGCGCCGCAGCGATGCAAAAAACGCATAGCTTAAGTAACTGATTCTTAATCCGAAAGCTCATTTTTGACGTATTTTTAGCACTCCGCGGCGTACCTCGGACAGCGCAGGCCAGAAAGCCCCGGCCGGCGCCTCGGAATGGGCCCCGATCGTGTAGATTGCCTTCGCAGCGGCCCTTCATTTGCCCGGGGATCCAGGATTTGCCATCGCCCGCAGACACGGCGCGGCTCGACCGCCGCGTCGTCATCACGGCTCTTGGCGCCGCCCAAATTCTGGCCTGGGGCACATCGTTCTATTTTCCCGCCGTCTTCGCCGGGCCCATCGTGCGCGATACCGGCTGGTCGTTGGCCTATGTGGTTGGCGGCACCTCAATCGGGTTGCTGGTGGCGGGGCTGATTTCGCCGCAGGTCGGCCGTGTCGTCGATGTGCGGGGCGGACGTCCAATACTGCTGGCGAGCTCCTTGTTCTTTGCCGCGGGTCTCGCCGGCGTTGGACTGGCGCCGACGCTGTCAATTTTCCTGCTGGCCTGGGTGCTGATCGGCCTCGGTATGGGCTGCGGGCTTTACGATGCCGTGTTTGCCACGCTCGGCCGGCTTTACGGTAGCCAGGCGCGCGGACCGATTACGAACCTCACGCTGTTCGGCGGATTCTCCAGCACGATCTGCTGGCCGCTGTCGGCCTTGATGATCGATCATGTCGGCTGGCGCACGGCCTGTCTGATTTATGCGGGTCTGCATCTCGTTGTGGCCTTGCCACTGCAAATGTCGGTGGTACGGCGGCAAACCGCGTCCGCCGCGAGCACATCTGGCGACGAGGAGGCGCGCCTCCCGCAAGTCGCGCCGCTCGTGCATGAGAGGATGGTTTTCGGTCTGCTCGCGCTGGTGCAATCATTGACCGCTGGCATCGGTTCGATTGTAGTGGTGCATCTCCTGATCTTCTTGCAGGCGAGGGGTGCTGACTTTGCCGCGGCGGTAAGCCTCGGCACGTTGTTCGGTCCGGCGCAGGTTGGCGCACGATTGATGGACCGGGTGTTTGGCAGCAACTATCACCCGATCTGGACGATGATCGCGTCCTGCAGCCTGATGGCCATCGGCCTCGTTTTGCTGAGTATCCGCTTTCCGATTCTGGCGGTCGTGATCCTCATCTACGGGGCCGGCTATGGAATCTCCTGGATCGGGCGTGGCACGCTTCCGTTGGCGCTGTTCGGGCCGCTGCGTTTTCCCCGAATGATGGGCAAGCTCGCTTTTCCGAGCCTGATCGTTCAGGCATTGGCGCCGTCGGCGGGCGCATTCATGATCGAGACGCATGGTGCCGATGCGACCATCGGCCTATTGACGGTGGTGGCGCTGATCAATGTGGTGCTGATCGGCGTGCTATGGCGCTTGTGCCGCATGCAATATGCCGCGGGTCAATGACGATGCTGACGTTGCAGGCGCTATGTTTTGAGGACCTCGCCGTCGGAATGACCGAGCGGCTGCAAAAGACCGTCGATGCCTCCGACGTGGTCGGCTTTGCCGAAGTGACCGGCGACCGCAATCCGATCCATTTGTCCGAGCATTTCGCCGCCAAGACGCCGTTCGGCACCCGCATCGCGCATGGGCTTTACACCGCGAGTCTGATTTCGGCCGTACTCGGGACGCGACTGCCCGGACCGGGCGCAGTTTACATTTCGCAGACGCTGAATTTCCGCGCGCCGGTCAAGATCGGAGACACGGTCGAGGTCACCGTCACGGTAGCCGAGCTGATATCGGGGAAATTCCGCGCACGGCTGTCCTGCGCCTGTTCGGTGGACGGCGAGATCGTGCTCGATGGCGAGGCCTGGGTGAAGGTGCCGTCGAAAAAGGCCGGCGGCCGCCCGCTGCCGCGGGTTTAAAAGTTGGCATTGAATTATGGACCGCCCGCATCAGGTGGGCACGATACTTGCAATGTTGCGGGCATCCGAAATCAGGAGGCCCGCCATGCCAAGTCCCTTGCCCACAAAAGCTACAACGCGCGTTCACTCCGAACGCTGGGCGATCGGATCGATTGACGTCTCGGCCATCATTCTGGGCGCACTGGCGTCAGGCCTTGGGGGGCTCGTTTACGCCGTTGACGAGAATCCGGTAGCCGCGTCATTCGTCTTTATCGCCTTCGCGGCGATCATAGGCGTTGTGCTGCGCGAATCCGCGCGACCGCACCAGCAGACCTAACCGCGCGATCAAAGACCCGACTGCGCGCCACTAACTTCCGGGTGGCGGCGCGAAGAAGCAGCGCGGCGTGCCATCGCATGGCGGGCTTGCCCGTTATGCACAAGCAAAGTTGGATGGCGCGCCACTAACTTCCGGGTGGCGGCGCGAAGAAGCAGCGCGGCGTGCCATCGCATGGCGGGCTTGCCCGTTATGCGCAAGCAAAGTTGGATGGCGCGCCACTAACTTCCCGGTGGTGGCGCGAAAAAACAACGCGGCGTGCCATCCGGCCGCTTGCAGCGCCAATAGGCACCGTCGGGCGAGGGCAGCGACTGGCTATAGGGCACCAGCTCGTTGACCCTTTCCCGCTGCGTCGGCCCGTCGAGCACATCGCCGGTAATGGCCTGGCCGTAGGTGACGATGCCGACTACGGAATAGCCACCCTTGGTGGCTTTCACCGCATCTTTCGATACGACGCCGCAATCTTCGGCGCCGCAGCACCATTCACCGGCCGGGTTTCTATAGGTGCCGCGATTGATCCAGATGTCGTGCGCGAGCGCGGCAGAACTCGACAGCGAGAGAGCAAGCACGAAGACGGAGCGCGTCAGAGTGCGCGGCATGGGTGGCCTCCATAAAAACCTCCCGGTTCAGCGTCTCTTTTTGCTCCTCCCACTCGCTTTCTGGATCGCAGCTGGTTCAGGTCCAGAGCGGCTCCTTGCGCCCAACCTTGTGATCGGTTGTGACGAATCGAATGACCTGAAAAATGCTAGCACGATCCGGAATCAAAGCGGGGGTAAATTGTGCGTTGCGGTATAATGGCCATGCAGTTCGCGCAGAGCAAGAATTACACTTTGGATCGATTGGATAGTCACGCCCTTCAATGAAATCCTCTTGGCAAATCTGGCGCGACCGGCGTGGGCGGCTCTCACCGCTGCGCATTGCTACGCTTGCATTGCTTCTGCTGCCGCTTGCCAAGGCGCTTTATGACGCCAGCGCCATCCTGCACGGCGCGCGTCCGCTCAACGACATGATCCATCGCGCCGGCTTCTGGGCGCTGATGTTTCTGGGCGTGACGCTTGCGGTAACGCCGCTGCGCCGTGTCTTGCGCTATGGCGGCCTCATCGACGTCCGCCGCATGCTCGGCGTCGGCGCGTTCTGCTACATCGCCGCGCATCTCGTGTTGTTTGTCGCCGACCAAAGCTATGACCTGGGCAAGGCCCTGCACGAGATCACCCACCGCTGGTATCTCATCGTCGGCGCAACGGCGTGGCTCGGACTTGCAGCACTCGCCGTGACTTCGGCCGACGGCATGGTGCGCTGGCTCGGAGCGCTGCGCTGGCGGCGTTTGCACCAGATCATCTATGTCGTCGCATTGTTGGCGCTGATCCATTATTTTCAACAAACCAAAGCCGACGTCACGGTGCCGACTTTGGTCGCCAGCCTGTTCGGCTGGCTGATCGCCTATCGCGTCGTCGGGTGGTGGCAAGGCAGCGCCGAACTGTCCACGCTAAGCCTGCTGATCATGAGCGTCGTCGCATCGATTTTGGTGTTCGCCGGCGAAGCGATCGGCATCGGCATCGCCTTTCATGTTTCGCCCATGCGCGTCCTGTCGGCGGCCTTCAAGTTTTCCGCCGGCATCAGGCCCGGCTGGGAGGTGCTGACAGCCGGACTTTGCGTCACCGCGATCGATTTTGTACGCGCGCGGATGCGCCCGGCGCGCGCACGGGCTGTGGCAGCGGAATAACAAAAATGGCCATTTTTATCGTCGCGCATGGCGCATGGTCTGCCGGCTGGGGCTGGAAGAAAATGCATCCGCTTTTGTCGAAACGCGGACACACATTAATCACGCCGACGCTCACTGGGTTGGGCGACCGCGCGCATCTGGCAACTCCCGACGTCGATCTCGACACGCACATCGCCGATATCGTTGCGGTGCTCAAAATCGAGGACCTCGCAAAGGTCAATCTGATCGGCCATTCCTATGGCGGCATGGTTGCGACCGGCGCCGCCGGATGCGCGCGCGATCGCGTGACGCAACTGATTTACATCGATGCATTTGTGCCCAACGACGGCGACAACGCTTTCGATTTAATGCCGCCGGCGGTGCGCGCGCAACGACAAGCAGGCGCCGGCTGGCGCATCGCCCCCGGGCCGATGCCGCCCGACACCTCGGCGGAGGACCGAGCCTGGTGCGAGCCGCGCCGCATGCCGCAGCCGCTGAAAACTTTCGAGCAGAAACTCAAATTAGAAGGCGGCGCGCTGAAGCTGCCGCGTCACTATATTTATTGCCGGCGCCATTCGCCGGACGATCGCTTCCGTCCATTCTACGAACGGGCCAAACGAGAAGGGTGGGGGGCGCACGAGATCGATTCCAGCCACAATCCGCACATCACCTGTCCGGACGTGCTGGCGGATTTGCTGGCGCGCATCGCGGTCTAGATCTTGCGGCTGTCATAAGCCCAGTGCAGCAACGCCTGCCGCTGGCGGCGCCGGCACAGCAAATCGCCCGGCTCGCAATTTTTCTGTACCTGCCGGACGTGCCGGCGGATCGCTTTCCAGCGTTTGATCTGGCGGAGATCTTCCCGCCGGCGCGCTGAGACCATAGCGGTAGCGCTTTTGCATCTTGTTGTTGACGGTAATCGTGCGTTTGCGCATGCGCGCAATGAACTAGACTTGCTTGCGCTGCGCAACCGGAATGGCGCCGGGGTCCGCCTTCTGCCACAGCGGCTTGAGATGACGCCCGGCCTCGATGAAGGGCGTCACCATTTCGCCCTTGAAGGTGTGCGCGTCGGGGTGATCGGCAAAACCGAAACTGAGCGGCTCGCGCTCCCTGCCGGGCACATAAAGCGTGCCGAAAATCCAGTCCCACAATGCGAGACAACTACCGAAATTCTTGTTGAAGTGTTTCGGGTTGGCCGAGTGATGCACCTGATGATGCGCCGGCGAGACGAACACGCGCCCGGGCGCGCCGCGAAACGAAATCCACATATGCGAATGCTGCAAGTGAACATATGCATGAATGAACAGCACGAGGATGATGTTGGTGTCGCTGAGCGCGTATTGATACGCCGTGTCGCCGAACAGATAATTGCCGACGCCGTTCGCCACCGCCGCCGCGACGGCGAGGATATTCGCGAACACCCAGGTGTAAACCGGATGAACGCGGAAATTGGTGAGCGGGGTGAGCACTTCCGCCGTGTGGTGCACTTTATGGAATTCCCACAGCAGCGGCACCTTGTGGCTGAGCCAATGGTTGAACCAGTAGCCCAACTCATAGGCGAGAAACAGCATCAGCGTGATGACCGCGCGCGAAGCCCACGCGGGCAACGATGAGGGCGCGACCGGGCCCGCCACCGCCACCAGTCCTGCGATGATGCCGTTCGAGATGAACTGATAGGACAGGATCGCCCAGCCGAACACGAGGCCGAACACGAACACGTTGAAGAACAGATAGAAGATGTCGGCCTGGTTCGAGCGGTGTGCGAGGATGCGGCGCGGGAACAGGGCGCGCAAAATCGTTCTGACGCGCACGCGGCGGCCGCGCTTCACGCGCTTGCCGATAAAAAAGAGCGCTGAAACGGCGAACGCCACCGCCAGCGATGAGAGCGAGAGGTGCGAGCCCACCGGCAGCAGCAGTTTTTCAAATTGCCCAAAGAAGTAAGTGAGGCCGGCCGACGGATCCAACGCAACGCTCCCGCTTGTGTGCGGGGCCAATGTGTTACCGAAAGGTAAAGATTGCGTTAGGCCGCGCGCAGATCCGAATATTCCGGATGCTTGTCGAGATAGGCCTTCACGAACGGGCACTGCGCCTTGACCTTCAGCCCCTGCGCGCGCGCGAGATCGAGCGCGCCGCGCACCAGAGCCGAGCCGATGCCGCGGCCGTTGAGTTCCGCCGGCACTTCGGTGTGCATGAAGGTGATGACGCCGCCCGCGCGCGTGTAATTCGAGAACGCGACCTGCCCGTCGGCGTCGAGCTCGAAGCGATGGCGTTCGGTGTTGTCGCGCACGGAGTTGCTCATGGCTTTCTAGGTATCGGCTGTCCACATATTGCGGAAGTGCCGTTGCGGCAAGTGCGCGCGGCCTATAATTTGCCGTCATCGCCCGGCTTGACCGTGCGATCCAGCGCTTAGCCGCTGTCCCGAACGTGCTGGGTCCCCGCCTTCGCGGGGACGACGGAAAAGTGTATCGGCGCGCCCCGCGCTCCAGCCCACCCAAGGAATCCCCCATGAAGCTCGTGCTGATTCTGCTCGGCCTGATCCTGATTGCCCTTGCCGTCGTGTATTTCGTCCTGCCGGCCGACCAGTTGCCGGGCTTCCTGCCGGGGCATGCGGCCGGCGTCATGCGCATCCACGCCAAGCACGGGCTGGTGGCGGGCGCCATCGGGGTCGCGCTGGTGACGGCCGGCTGGTTCATGGGGCGGCGCTGAGGCGGGCGCGGTCGCGCGCGGCGCGCAACACCGCCGCCGCTTCTTTCCGCACTTCATCCGGCACGCGCACAACGCAACGCGCGACGCAAAGGCCGCGCTCGCGCCTGCAACGGCGCGCGCGTAAGCAGGCGGCCTGGCCGTAGGGCTGCCACAGGCCCATCAGGTCGGCGGTCGCGCGCAATAGCGCGGGCGACACAGGGTTCTGCGCGTCGTCGATCGGCGGCGGCAGCATGGCGTCGAGCACGGTATCGACTTTGTCGAGCATGGCGTGGCTGATGCGTAAGATGCTGGCCTTGCCGCGGGACGATGCGCTCGAGATTTCTGTCATGTGATTGTCCTTTGTGGCTTTCTCCGTTCGCCGCCGCTTGCGCGGGGACGGACGGGTGGAAATTTGGATATGCGCCATCGCCCGTATTTTTTCTGCCGGCCCCGGGCAGGCCCTGAAATCCGCCGCGCATGAAGCGCGCGGCCCAGCAATGTCACGCCGCAATGCGCGGGGCCTTCTCATTGCCCCGCCTCGAAAGGCGAGGGGGACGGCGCGCCGTCCAGCGTCTTTGCGGCGCCGGCCCGCGCTTTTCAAAAGCGCCCTTGCGGGACGCCTTCGTCAGCGAGCTCCTCGCGGGGGGACCCTAGTGTCCCCGGGCGGAGTCCGGCGCCGCCCGAGCGCGTGGCCTGCTAGCAACGCCCGCGGGCGCCGGTCCGATCCTCCCGAGGCGGCGCAACCGGTTCATGGCCCCTCAGGGGGAGCGGACAATGCGGAATATGATCCTAGTGTATGGCGAGTCCTAGAATAATCTTTTTGTTATGGCGGGGCTTGTCCCGCTCCGTTCGTCCCCGCGAAAGCGGGGACCCAGCGCTGGATTCCCGCTTGCGCACGAATGAACGGAGCACACTCGGCCGCTATTTCGGCAGCGTAACGCATCCCGACCAAGTAGGAACCGGTTGGCCAAAGGAAACGCGTCACCTAACCCCCCATCTCCTCCGGCAGCCGCGCTAGCGCGCGCACGTGCAGGCCTTCCGGCTTGAAGTCGAAGTCGATGCTGCCGTGCAACTGGCTTTCGAAAATGCGCCGCAGCAGCGTCGAGCCGAAGCCGTCGTGCTCGGGCGGCGCGACCCGCGGCCCGCCGCGCTCGTCCCATTGCAGCGTGATCCACAACGCGCCGTCTTCGCTCGCGAGCGTCCATCGCACCGCGAGCTTGCCTTCGTCGCGCGCGAGCGCGCCATATTTGCTGGCGTTGGTGGTGAGTTCGTGCAGCATCATGCCGAAGGCGACCGCGGTCTGCGCCGGCAGCTTGAAGTCGGGGCCGTCGAGCGTCAGGCGGCCGGCCTGGTCGTAAGGCGCCAGTTCGCTCGTCACCAGTTCGCGGAACGACACCGCGTCCCAACGCCGCTCGCTCAACAGCGTGTGCGTGTTGGCGAGCGAGGCGATGCGCTGGCCGATGCTGCCGCGAAAACTGTCCATGTCGTGCGCCGCGCGCAGGCTCATCTGGATGACGGCCTGCACCGTGGCCAGCGTGTTTTTCACGCGGTGGTGCAGTTCCGCGATCAGAAGCTGCTGCTGCTTTTCCGCCAGCCGGCGGTCCGCCACCTCGCGCCGCAGCGCGATCTGCGCCATCACCTGCTTGGCCATCAGGCGCAGGATATTGCGCTGGCGTTCGTCGAGCTGGCGCGGCTTGTAATCCGCCACGCACACGGTGCCGAGCGGCAGGCCGTCTTCGTTGCGCAGGATCGCGCCGGCGTAAAAGCGCAGATTGGGATTGCCGGTGACGAACGGATTATCGGCAAAGCGTTCGTCCTTGGTCGTGTCGGGCACGATCATCAGGTCGTCGTCGTGCAGGATCGTGTGCGCGCAGAACGTGACGTCGCGCGGCATCTCGCGCACGTCGCCGGCGCCGACCGCCGCCTTGTGCCACTGCCGGTCTTCGTCGATCATCGTGATGGTCGAGAACGGCACGTCGCAGATTTCGGCGAGGATCTTCACCACGTCGTCGAAGTCGGCCTCGTGCGGCGTGTCGAGAATGCCGTAGCTGCGCAGCGCGTCGAGGCGCTCCTGCTCGCGGTCGTGCGGCTTGGGGTCCATTTATCGAGACGCGGTCATCGGGCCGGCGCGGGTCACTCCGCCGCCTCGACCCGCTTCTTGCCGAGCCGCGTCTGTGGCCGCGCCAGCACCGGCTTGAGATATTCGCCGGTGTAACTCCGCTTCACTTTGACGATGTCCTCCGGCGTGCCCTGCGCGACGATTTCGCCGCCGCCGTCGCCGCCTTCGGGGCCGAGGTCGATGATCCAGTCTGCGGTCTTGATGACCTCCAGATTGTGCTCGATCACCACCACGGTGTTCCCGTTATCGACCAGTTCGTGCAGCACCTCCAGGAGTTTCTTCACGTCGTGGAAGTGCAGGCCCGTCGTCGGTTCGTCGAGGATGTAGAGCGTGCGTCCGGTCGCGCGGCGCGACAGCTCTTTCGACAGCTTCACGCGCTGGGCTTCGCCGCCCGACAAGGTCGTCGCCTGCTGGCCGATGGAGATGTAGCCGAGGCCGACGCGTTTCAGCGTTTCCATCTTCTCCGCGATCGACGGCACCGCGCGAAACAGGTCCGCGGCCGCTTCGATCGTCATGTCGAGCACGTCGCTGATCGAGTGATCGCGGAATTTCACTTCCAGCGTTTCGCGGTTGTAGCGCTTGCCTTTGCAGACGTCGCACTGG
>DATATS010000142.1:0-6836 GCA_036268675.1 Pseudolabrys sp. | reverse complement strand
CCGAGCATGCCGTTCTCGCTTTGCAACTGCACGCTCATACCGTCGGGAATGTAGTTCGACACCAGCGTCGGGATGCCGATTCCGAGATTGACATAGAAGCCGTCGCGCAACTCCTTGGCGGCGCGTTCGGCCATTTGATCGCGGGTCCAGGGCATAGACTTAACCTCCTGCGCCGGCAGCAACGGGACGCTTGCGCACAGTGCGCACTTCGATGCGCTTTCCTGCCTCGCCAACTTCGACGATGCGGTGAACGAAAACACCGGGGGTGATGATGGCGTCAGGCTCAAGCTCGCCCGGCTTCACCAGATGCTCGACTTCCGCAACAGTGATCTTGCCGGCGGTCGCCATCGGCGGATTGAAATTGCGCGCGGTCTTGCGATAGACGAGGTTGCCTTCGGTGTCGCCCTTCCAGGCGTGCACCAGCGACAAATCCGGCACGATGGCCGTTTCCATGATGTAGCGCTCGCCGTTAAATGTGCGCTCTTCCTTCCCCTTGGCGATATCGGTGCCGACGCCGGTCTTGGTGAAGAAGGCCGGGATGCCAGCACCACCGGCGCGCAACCGTTCGGCCATGGTGCCTTGCGGGTTGAATTCAATCTCGAGTTCGCCAGCGAGAAACTGCTGGGCGAACAGTTTATTCTCGCCCACGTAGGACGCGATCATCTTCTTGATCTGCCGGGTTTCCAGCAGAAGGCCGAGACCGGCACCGTCGATGCCGGCATTGTTCGAGACGCAAGTGAGGTCCCTCACGCCGGAATCGCGCAGCGCCCGGATCAGCGTCTCGGGCATGCCGCAGAGGCCGAAGCCGGCGGCCGCGACCAACATTCCGTCCTTGACGATACCGTCCAGCGCAGTCTTGGCGTCGGGATAGACTTTCTTCATGCAACAGCCTTCTTCCTCGTCGAGCTTCGGCGCCCAGGATACCCGGCGGCGCCGCATTGGCGGCCATCAGAGAACATCAATCGGCCCATCGGATGCAAGCCTGCAGATGCAAGTCTGTCGCGACGCGTCTATTGCGCCTTAGGCGGCGTAATGTCGGTGATCGGATTGCTCGGTTTCACCGGCGCGGGCGGCACAGGGGGTGGGGCTGGCGCGGTGGTGACCGCGGCGTTCCCGGTCGTGAGCGTCTTGGGCAGGAATGGCACGTGAAAGGGGTAATAGGTCCAGAATACGAAGATGATGGCGAATAACACCGCCGAGAGCAGGGCCGCAAAGCCACGGTGATAAAACGACAGCAGGTTGCCGACAAAGCTCGCGATGAGCACGAACACCGCCAGCAACACGACGTAAAGCCAGTCCACATTCGCCCAATCGATCGGCACGCTCATCGTCAATCTCCCAGCCCTTGCGTGGCGCCCGATGAATGTTAGCGCAGACCCGCGCCACGCGTAACCTAGGACCCCCGTCGTTTTCCATTCGTCCAATAAGGATTATAACCCGCCGCCATGCCGCAAGTCCTCATACTGACCGAAGTCCAGGAAGCCATGCGGGCCCGCTACAAGGCCATGCTGCTGGAGCGGTTTCCGCAATTGATCATCAACGTGGTCGGCCACCACAACGATGTCGAACCCTGTATCGCGAATACCGACATTCTGCTGTGCTTTTCGCCGCCCATGGCCGACCATGTCGTGCGCGACGCCAGGAAGCTCAAGTGGATCCAGGCGCTCGGCACCGGCGTGGACAACATCGTCGACTTGCCTTCGCTCGGGCCGGAGGTGTTGGTCACCAATATCGTCGGCATCCATGGGGCGCCCATGACCGAGGCGACCATCGCCTATATGCTCTCACTCGCCCGCGACATGCCGCGCGTCGCGCGCGCGCAGGAGCGCAACGCCTGGGAGCGCTGGCCCGCGGCGCTGCTCGCCGGCAAGACCGTCGGCATTCTCGGCGTCGGCCGCATTGCCGAACATCTGGCGCCCGTGTGCAAAGCTTTCGACATGACCGTCATCGGCATCAGTTCCGGCCCGCGGCCAACGCCCGGCTTCGACCGCGTGGTCGCACGCGGCGACTTGCTGAAAGTCGCAAGCGAACTCGATTACCTGGTGGCGTTGACGCCGCTCACCGCCGAGACGCGCAACATCGTCGGCGAGAAGCTGCTCGCGGCCATGAAACCAACTGCGTTTTTCATCAATATGGCGCGCGGCGGCGTCGCGGATGAAGGCGCCTTGATCGCGGCGTTGGAACGCGGACAGATTGCCGGCGCCGCGCTCGATGTCTACACCCACGAACCTTTGCCGCCCGATAGCCCACTATGGACGGCCAAAAATCTCATCTGTTTCCCGCACCAGGGCGGCTATTCCGAAGGCTACGAGGAGCGCGCCATGCCGACGCTGGAAGGCAATATGCGCAAATTTCTCGCCGGCGATCTCAAGTCCATGGTCAACATCGTGCGCCATCCCGCGTCCTGGAGCCGCTGACATGGCGCTGTCCGAACGCCTGAATACACCGATCTCGACCGCCGAACTCGAGCGGCGCTGGAAAGCCGTGCGCGCCGCCATGGGGCGGGACAGGATCGACGTACTGCTAATGCAGAACAACAACGATCATATGGGTGGCTACGTGCGCTATTTCACCGATATGCCGGCGACCAACGGTTATCCGAACACGGTGGTGTTTCCGCGCGACGACGAGATGACGGTGGTATGCCAGGGCCCATTCAGCGGCAGCGAGACCACGGCGCAAGGCGACGTGCAATGGCGTGGCGTCAAGCATATCCTCACCACGCCGAGCTACGCCTCCGCGCACTACACCAAAGATTACGATCCCGAGCTGGCGGCGCGCGCACTGAAACCCTTTGCCAAAGGCACAATCGGCACCGTCGGCACTTCTCAGATGTCGTTTGCGATGCTCGACTATATCAAGCGCGCATTTCCGGATGCGCGGTTCGTCGATGCCTCCGATCTGGTCGACCGCATCAAGGTCATCAAGAGCGCGGAAGAAATCGAGTTGGTGAAGCGCGCAGCGCTCATGCAGGACGGCGCTATGCGCGCTGCCTTCGCAGCAGCCAAGCCCGGCATGCGCGATACCGAAGTGGCCGCGGTGGCGCAGGCCTATAGCCAATGTCACGGCAGCGAAAACGGCATCTATCTCTGCGCCTCGATGCCGCCCGGGCGCCCCAGCAAATTCTCCAATCGGCATCTACAGAACCGCGTAATCCAGAAGGGCGATCAGTTCGTGTTGCTGGTGGAAGACAACGGCCCGGGCGGCATGTACACCGAGTTGGGACGGTCCTGTATCGTCGGCGCAAAAGTGCCTCAGGCGATGAAGGACGAGCTTGAATTCTGCAAGGCCGCGCGCAGGCTCACGCTCGACTTGCTCAAGCCCGGCACGGCGTGCAACGACATCTGGGACGCGTTCAACACTTTCATGCGCAAGAACGGCAGGCCCATCGAAGCGCGGCTCTATTGCCACGGGCAAGGCTACGATCTGGTCGAACGCCCGCTGGTGCGCGATGACGAACCGATGAGAATCGAAAAAGACATGAATATTGTCGTGCATCCGACCTATATTCATGCAGGTTTCTTGAATTGGCTCTGCGACAACTACCTGATCGGTGGCAACGGACCCAGCGACCGGCTGCACCAATTCCCCGAAGAGATCGTCGAAGTCGGCTAAGGAGTATTGCCATGGCGGATATCAAACTCATCAACCCCGACACGCTCGGCAAGCCGCTCGGGCAGTATTCGCACATGACGCGCGTGAAGGCGTCCGAATTCCTGTTCATCGCCGGCCAGGTCGGCGTCGACAAAACGGGAAAGATCGTGAGCGAGGATTTCGACGCGCAGTGCGCGCAAACCTTTGCCAATATCGAAGCGGCGCTGAAATCGCAGGGCGCCGGCTGGAGCAATATCGTCGAATTCACCACCTACATGGTGCACTCGCAGGACATCCCGCAATTTATGAAATTCCGCCTGCGCGAATTTCCAAAAATGTTTGCCAACGGCGCCTATCCGCCGAACACGCTGCTGATGATCGACCGGCTGGTGCAGGAGGGGCTGCTGGTCGAAGTCTCGGTGGTGGCGGCGCTATAAGCCGCCCTACTCCACAAATGTCGCGCGCCTGCGCTCGACCGCATACTTCACCAACGCCAGGAAGCGATAAAGCCCGTGCACGAACTTGCCGTAGGGCAGGCTCAAAAATAGCCCGAGCACGACACCGAGGTGGATCGCAAGCAGGACGCCCATTGCCGCCGTGTCGCGCAAGATCATCAGTGCAAATCCGGTGAGGCTGGTCAGAAACAGCATCGCGATGAAGGCCGTGTCCATGCCCTTGCGCGCGCCGTCGGCCAGAGCGGGATCGCGCTTGCGCGAAAGCACGAATAACCCGGCAGGGCCGAGCAGCAGGCCGATGCCGCCGGAAATGCCAAGCAGCACTGGCAAGCTCACCAGCGCATAGGGCGCGTGCCAGTTGAAGGCGTAATGATAGATGGTCGCGACCGAGGTCGCGGCAAAACACAACAGAAAGCCGTAGAACGTGAAGTGATGATAGAGCCGCCGCGACGACGAGGGCTGCTCATTCTCGCTGGTGCAGCCGCCTCCACCACCGCCGAGATAACGCAATGAGAATGTGTCGATGAGCGCCTGGTAAAGCGCGGCCCCATTCGTCGCCGGGCCATCACCATGCGCCTCTCGCCAGAACGCGCGCAGGCTGACGACAAATGCCGCAACGGCATAAAGCGCGACGGCGCCAAACAGCGCCGCCATGGCCCGATGCGGCATCACCTTGTAGAAATCGCCGGCGTGGCGCGAAAATAACGCCGCAGGCGCCGTGAATGCGACAAAGCCGATGACGAAAGCGGCGACGCTTGCCGCTGTCAGCAGCGTGACCACCAATCCGTTGCGTGCAAAGGCGCCCGACAGAAACCCCGGCCAAGCATAACGCGCATAGCTCTCGTTGCGCAGTCGGGCGAGCGCCGCAGGCACGTTGACGTTGAACTCGTGCGGCGGCGAATATTGGCAGTCCGTGTAGCAAGCTCCGCATTGGTGGCAGAGATTGGCGAGATAATCGAGATCGCCAACGCCGAACGTGCGCCGCATTTCCATGGCCGGGAACACCGCGCACAGGCCTTCGCAATAGCGGCATGCATTGCAGATCGTCATCAGCCGATCGGCTTCGCGCTGGGCCTCAGTTACGGACATCCGCCGCCCCCCGCCCCGCCAGCCGCCCGAACACGGCACCGATGGTCATGCCGATGCCGGCGAGATAGCCCTTGCCCAGCACATTGCCGGCCATGATCTCGCCGGCTGCGAACATGTTGCCGGATGGCGTTCCGTTTGCCAGCAACATGCGCGACTCTTGGTTCACGCGCACGCCCAGATAAGTGAACGTGATGCCGGGGCGCAGCGGATAGCCATAGTAAGGCGGCGTGTCGAGCTTGCGCGCCCAATGGCTTTTTGGAATTTTCAATCCTTCGGTGCGGCAATCGTCCAGTTGGGTGTGATCGAATGTCCCGGGTAGCACCGCGTCGTTGAACGCTCCGACGGTTTTTTCAAGCGCCGCCGGCTCAAGCCCGAGCTTGCCGGCAAGTTCCGCGATCGTCGCGGCCCGCACGGCCGGAAAGATCGACGGCATGAACAGCCGGATCGATTTTTCATCCACGATCGAATAAGCAGTCTGTTCCGGCTGCTGCGCGATGAGCCGGCCCCAGATGGCGTAACGCTTCGGCCAGGTCTCCTCGCCCTCGTCGTAGAATCGCTGCGCATCACGGTTGACCACGATGCCGAAGATGACGCTGTCGAGGCGGGTCGCGATGCCGCCGTCAAATTTCGGCGCGCGCGCGTCGATGGCGACCGCGTGGCACTGCGTCGGATCGCCAACCGCGCCGATGCCCGCGTCGAGCAGCATGCGCAGCACCGACCCGGTGTTGTAAGGCGTTCCGCGGATGAGGAAATTATCCGCCGCGGCGCCCCAATATTGCTTGAGCCACTCGATATTGGCCTCGAAGCCGCCCGCCGCTGCGATCAACGTGCGGCCGCGAATCGCGACGCTGCTGCCGCGAATCTTCGCGACCGCCGAGATGAAATAGCCGTCGGCGATATTGAGCGCGGTCACCGGGCAATCATAGAGGCAGATTACGCCCAGCGCTTGCGCCTGCCGGTAGAGCGCGTTGAGCGCGCCGCGCCCACCGCCCAGGAAAAACGCATTGGTTTTGCCAAGACTGAGTGTACCGCCGAGCGGCGGCTGGAAACGCACACCCTGTTCGTCCATCCAGCCGAGCAACTCCGTCGAGCGCGCCACGGTCAATTCGGCCAGAACCTTGTCGGTCTCGCCGCCAGTCACGCGATAAAGATCGTCGAGAAACTCCGCCTGCGCATAAGGCCCCGTCATGGTCGGCGCCGTGCCGTCGTGCGCGAGCCGCAAATTGCGGGTGTGGCGCGTATTGCCGCCGCGATAGAATTCCGGCGCGCCCTCCAGCACGATCACGCGGCAGCCGGCGCGCGCCGCGGTGATGGCGGCGCACAGCGCGGCGTTGCCGCCGCCAGCCACCACGACATCGAAAGGGTCGGAGAAGTCCATGCCGGTCCGCATACTCCGTTCGTTCGCTGCGCGGAACGAACGGTAGATTTCTAGCGATTCAGCCAACGCCGCGCAAAGCCCAGCAGGCCCTGCGGCAGGAAGATGATCATGGCGATAAAGATAAAGCCGAGCGGGATCAAATAAGGGAACTGGTCACCGAAGATGCGCGACATCAGTTCGCGCAGCAACTGGAAAAAGCCGGCGCCGACGATCGGCCCGACCAGCGTTCCAATGCCGCCCATGACGTTGAAGATCACGGTGTCGCCCGAGGTGATAAAATAGACGAAATTGGGCGCGGCAAACTCGTTCTGCACCGCGTA
>DATATS010000141.1:0-5500 GCA_036268675.1 Pseudolabrys sp. | reverse complement strand
ACTTTGAACCACCTCTTTCTCAAGCTTGGTGAGTTCGCCGCGTTCCTCGCCAAGCAGATCGGCGACGTAGCGCGAGCGGAAATGATCGAGATCGGCGTCGCAGATGTACCCCTCGGCCGGCAGATCGGGGTAATCCAACTTGATTCTGTCGAGTAGGTTCGGACGCACGACGTCGATTTGGGTGACGCTGCGCGCGGGGAATTCCTTATTGCAGATGGCGCAGCGAAAACGCGTTGGACGGACGCGCTTGGGTCGCGCGGGCATTGAATCGTTGGATGGCGCCGCATTGACAGCGTCGTTGTCGGTCATGCGAGGTGTCCAGTTCGTCCGCGCCCCCGCCAATCTTCTGGTACGCCGAAGCGGCCGATGCAAATAAAAAAATGATCCGCGTGCGTGCGATCAGGTCTCGACGATCTTCTCCGACCAGTCGGGATTATGTCCCTGGCGGGCGCCATGCGGCAGTCCGAGATAGGACTGCGAGCGCATCTCGATCAGGCGCGAGGCCGTCCGCTTGAATTCCTGCGTTTCGAAGCCCTGCTCACCGCGGTAAAGCCGATCCGGCTCGGCTTGCGCGGACGCGACGAGCTTGACCCCGTGATCGTACAGCGTGTCGATCAGAATGATAAAGCGCTTGGCCTCGTTGCGGTTCGCATAGTCCATGACCGGGATGTGATCGACGATAATGGTATGAAATTCGTGCGCGATCTTCAGGTAATCCAGGGCCGCGAGCGGTTGCGCGCAAAGATCGTCAAATGAAAAACGCGCCACGCCCATCGCCGCCTTCGGAATCCGAACGGCGCGGCCTTTGACCATGAGTTGCTGCGGTGTGCCCTCGCTCGCGCCCGCCAGACGGCGCCAGGCTTCATCCAGTGCCGTATCCGCCTTTGCGTCGTCCGGCACGTACCAGGTCGGGACGCCGGTCAGCTTCTCCAGCCGGAAATCGACGCGCGCCTCCAGCCGCACCACCTCGCAATAACGCTTGAGCACCTCGACGAAGGGAAGAAACAGCGCGCGGTTGAGCCCATCTTTGTACAATTCGTCCGGCGGCAGGTTGGAGGTGGCCACCATCACCACGCCAAGCTCGAACAACTGCGTGAACAGCCGCCCGAGGATCATGGCGTCGGCGATATCGGTCACATGAAATTCATCAAAGCAAAGCAGCCAGGCCTCATCATAAAGCGCCGCCGCAGTTCGATGGATCGGATCCTGCTCGGGGAGGACGCCCTCTTTGATGTCCTGCCGATAGGCGTGAATGCGTTCATGAACGTCGGCCATGAATTCGTGAAAATGGACGCGGCGCTTGCGCGTCACCGAGCTGGTTTCGAAAAACAGATCCATCAGCATGGTCTTGCCGCGGCCGACCTCGCCATAGACGTAGAGCCCCCGGAGCGGCGCATCCGATTTTTCGCGTTTGGCGAACAGCCAACCGAGCGAGGACGATTTGCGCGCCAGCCTGTGCCGGTCGAGCCGGCGTTCGAGCGCCACCAGATGTTGCGCAAGCGCCTCCTGGCCGGGATCGGCCTCGATCTTGCGGGCGGCAAGCAGAGCTGCGTAGCGGGTGCTGAAAGTTTCGGACATGGAACCTGAAAAGCCGGGCGGCCGCCGAGACCTAGGGCGATCTCAACCGCCTGTAAATCGAGGGGCTTACGAGGTTAAGTTATGTTGCGCAAAAAACTGCGGTAATCCATTGGAAGCTATGCGTTTTTCGGATGGTTGCATCCCGCTATACTGGTTTTGGTCTCCTTTTTGCTGCATTGCAGCATATAGTGATAGCGGACGAATCGCGCCGCTCAAGCAAATGACGAGGAGACCGACATGAACGAGCCTTTGCCGGACGGCGGCACGATCCGCAAATTGTGGATCGGCGAGACCGACGCCTACCGCGATCATTTGCTCAGGCTGGACCAGGACAGCCGCAACCGGCGCTTTTCCGGCGCGGTATCGGACGAGTTCATCGCCCGCCATGCTGCCAGCGCGGGCGAGATCGGCGTGGTGGTCCACGGCTTTTTCATCGACGGCACGCTACGCGGCGCGGCCGAATTGCGCCGGCTCGGATCGGTGTTCACGCACGAAGCGGAAGCCGCCTTCAGTATCGAGCAGCCCTGGCAGAGCCAGGGCGTAGGAACCGTGTTGCTGGAGCGCACGCTGCTGAGCGCGCGCAACCGCGGTATCAACGCCCTGTCCATGTATTGCATCGCCGATAATCAGCGCATGCAACAGCTCGCGCGCAAATTCGACGCCGATCTCAGTTTCGATTTCGGCGGCGTGGTGGGCGAAGTCGATGCCGCGCGCTCGACGCCGCTATCGCTGATGCGCGAAGCACTGGCCGACGCCGACGGCGTCGCCAACGCGATTATCGAGGCGCAATCGCGCCTGCTGCGGCCGGCATGACCGTCTGCTGGGCGACCAGCGGGTAACTCGCCTCGACCACGTAAGGCCCGCCGCCGGTCGAGGCGCGCGAGGAAAGCAGCACAAACCGCGAAATACGAAACGACGGCGTACGGAACAGCCCATGCGCCGACAGATATTCCGCAACGTCGCGGCTGGAGGATTCGCGCAAGCGCGCCAGCGTCACGTGCGGCGTGTATTTTCGCCCTTCCGGTTCCAGCCCGATGCGCTGCATCAGCCTTTCGTGCTCGGCTTGCACTTCGATCAGCGCCTGCGCGCCCGCGACAGTCGCCACCACCGCGCGCGGCTTGCGGCCGCCGAACGACGTGACGCCTTCCAGATGCAGGTCGAACGCCATGCGGTTGACGCGTTCGAGCATGGAGGCAACTTCGCGAGCGGTTACATCGTCCACGTTGCCGATGAAGCGCAGCGTCACATGGTAATTTTCCGGATCGATCCAGCGCGCGCCCGGCAAACCGCCGCGCAAGGTGGACAGCGTCTGTCCGACGGACGGCGGAATTTCAACCCCGGTGAATAAACGCGGCATGGCGGCCTCGTCTCAGGATCCGCGCGCGGCCCGCACACGGGCGATCAGTTGTTGCACGCTCGGCAACATCCGCCCGACGATCACGTCGACGCCGGCGGCGTTCGGGTGCATGCCATCGCCCTGGTTCAATTTGGGATCGGCGGCGACACCGTCAAGGAAGAATGGATAAAAGACGACCGCGTGAGTCGAGGCAAGCGCCGGATAGACCGCGTCGAATGTTTTGTCGAAATCCGCACCCATGTTGCGCGGCGCGCGCATGCCGGCGAGCAAGACGAAAATGTGACGGCCGGCGAGATTGCCGAGGATGTTATCGAGCGCAGTTTTCGTCACGGCCGGATCGACCCCGCGCAACGCATCGTTGGCGCCGAGTTCGAGGATCACCGCGTCGGTGCCTTGCGGCACCGACCAGTCCAGGCGCCCGAGGCCACCAAAGGCCGTATCGCCGGACACGCCCGCATTCGTCACGATCACGGCGATGCCCTTGGCCTGAAGCGCGACCGCCAGCTTTTCGGGAAAGGCGGATTGTACCGGCAGGCCATATCCGGCGCTGAGCGAATCGCCCAGCACCACGATTTTCACAGGTGCGTCGGCGGCCGCCAGAGCGGGCGTGCACAAAGCGACCGCCAGAATAAGCGCGGCAAGGCGCTGGACCCGGCGAAGTTTTGCCCCATATGTGCGGGGGCGCAAACGGCGGAACTCCATGAAGACACCTTCCCAGGCGGGGCCGGCCATTTCACTTGCCGGCGTCAATCTTTCGCTCGGGCAGGGAGCGGCCCGCGTCCATATTCTCAAAGACATCGGTCTGAATATAGGCAGGGGCGAGGCGATTGGCCTGATCGGCCCGTCCGGCTCCGGCAAGTCCACATTGCTCATGGTGATGGCAGGCCTTGAGCGTGCCGACACTGGCCTCGTCAGCGTCACCGGCGAGGATCTGGGTGCGCTCGACGAAGACGAACTGGCGCGCTTTCGCGGGCGCAATGTCGGGATTGTCTTTCAGTCATTCCACCTGATCCCGACCATGACCGCGCTGGAAAACGTCGCGGTGCCGCTCGAATTGGCCGGCGTAGAGGACGCGCAAGAGCGCGCAGGCCGCGAGCTCGCAGGCGTCGGGCTCGGCGAAAGGCTGCATCACTATCCGGCGCAACTGTCGGGCGGCGAACAGCAGCGCGTCGCGGTGGCGCGCGCGCTGGCGCCCAATCCAGCGATTCTGGTTGCGGATGAGCCGACGGGAAATCTCGATGAAGACACCGGCAAGCAAATCATCGACCTGTTGTTTGCCGGCCATGTCGAGCGCGGCACGACGCTGGTGCTGGTCACGCACGATGCGGCCCTGGCCGCGCGTTGCGGGCGCGTCGTGCGGCTGCGCTCCGGCCACATTGATGGCGACGGCAAGACATGAGCTTGACCTCCGCCGCACCCGCGAAAAATAACGGATGGCTGCCACTACGGTTTGCCTTGCGCGAAATGCGCGGTGGCTTGCGCGGCTTCTATGTTTTCATCGCCTGCATCGCCCTCGGCGCCATGTCGATCGCCGGCGTCGGTTCGCTCGCCTCCAGTCTCGCCGACGGACTGGCGCACCAAGGCCAGGTCATCCTCGGCGGCGACCTGTCATTCACGCTGATCCAGCGTGAAGCAAAACCGGACGAACTCGCTTTTCTGCAAAATCTCGGCAAGGTGTCGAGCGCAGCAACTTTGCGTGCGATGGCGCGTACACCCGATGGCAAGGCGACGTTGGTCGAGCTGAAGGCCGTCGATTCCACCTATCCGCTGTTCGGCGCTGCCGTGCTCGACCCACCAGGCTCGCTTGCAGACGCTCTGGCGCAACATGGCGGCGTGTTCGGCGCCGCGGTCGATCCGATCCTGCTGACGCGGCTTGGTATCAAGTCCGGCGCGCGGCTGACCGTCGGCAACGCGTCCATCGAAGTCCGCGCGGCGCTCACCAACGAGCCCGACAAGCTTGCGGGCGGGATCGGCTTCGGCCCGCGCCTGCTGGTGAGCGAAGCGGCCCTGCGCGCCACTGGTCTATTGCAGCCGGGCAGCCTGGTGCATTGGCTTTACCGTCTGCGCTTACCGGCCAACGATACCAGCGATGCCGCGGCCAAAGCGGTGGCCGCGCAGGCGCGGGCGCGATTTCCGGAGGCCGGCTGGGACATCCGCAGCCGCAGCAACGCCTCGCCGCAGCTCGAGCGCAATGTCGAGCGCTTCACTCAATTTCTCACCATTGTCGGATTGACCGCCCTGCTGGTCGGCGGCGTCGGCGTCGGCAACGCCGTGAAAAGCCATCTCGACCGGCGCCGCGACGTTATCGCCACCATGAAGGCGCTCGGCGCCAGCGGCGCGCGAGTCTTTGCCGTCTATCTCACGCAGGTGTTGCTGCTCGCCGCCATCGGGAGCGCCGTCGGCATGGCGCTGGGCGCGATGTTACCGTTCGCCGTTGACTGGACGTTCGGCGCCATCATTCCGCTGCCGATCGAGCCGGCGCTGCAGCCCGCGGCATTAATCCTGGCACTCGTCTATGGGCTGCTCACCGCGCTCGCCTTTGCGCTGTGGCCGCTCGGGCGCGCC
>DATATS010000140.1:0-20067 GCA_036268675.1 Pseudolabrys sp. | reverse complement strand
GGCCGGGTGGAATTCAACTTCATCCAGGCGGTGCCCGTAGCGGTCGAGCGTGCGCAACACCGGCGGGTATTTATTGGCGTCGAAACCGAGCTTGATCGTTTCCGGCTTGCCCAGTGTGGCACCCAGCGTCGTCAGCCCGTCTTGCGCCCAGCCGGCGCCCTCGCGCGCGACGCCCTCGCGCAACACCGTGTCGCTCGCAAACAGGTTATAGGGCTCGAGCGGCGGCGGCTGGTTTGCGACCTCGAACATTGGGTCGGGTCTCCTGCGACGACAGCCATTGTATCAGCCGAATCAGGGAAACAACGCCACCTGCTCCAGGCCCATGGTTTCCGGCCAGCCCATGATCAGGTTCATGTTCTGGATCGCCTGACCGGATGCTCCTTTGACCAGATTGTCGAGCGCCGAAACGATGATGGCGCGGCCCTCGATGCGGTCCTTGGCGACCCCGATAAAGGTCATGTTGGAACCGCGGACATGCCGCGTTTGCGGCGTTTCGCCGAACGGCAGCACATGCACGAAGGGTTCCTTCACGTAGAACTTTAAAAGTATCGCGTGAAGCTCCTGCGCGCTGCGGCCCCGCTTGCCCCGCACATAGATGGTCGAGAGGATGCCCCGGTTCATCGGCGCCAGATGCGGCGTGAATGAAACAATCACCTCCCGCCCTGCGGCCAGCGAAAACTCCTGATCGAGCTCGGCCATGTGCCGGTGGTGGCCGACGCCATAGGCGTTGAAGCCCTCCGACACCTCCGAAAACAGCATGGATTCCCGCGCAGCCCTGCCCGCCCCGGTCATGCCGGACTTGGCATCGACCACGATCTCGTCGAGGTCGATCGCCTTGGCCTTGATGAGCGGGATCAGCGGCAGTTCGGCGCAGGACGTGTAGCAGCCCGGATTTGCAATGAGCCGCGCTTTCTTGATGTCGCGCCGGTAGATCTCGGTGAGGCCATAGACCGCTTCTTTCTGAAGCTCGGGCGCGTGATGCTCGTGGCCGTACCATTTCGCGTAAGATCCGGTGTCGTGCAGCCGGAAGTCAGCCGACAAGTCCACGACCTTGGTCGCCGGCGCCTTGGCCAACAGGTCCTTGATGACTTTCTGCGTGGTCGCGTGCGGCAGCGCGCAGAACACGCCATCGAGCGCCAGGCTCGCCCAGTCGAGCCCTTCGACCGCAACGAGCGCCGGCAGATCGAACGGCGAGAACTGCGGAAACACATCCCGCATGGCCTTGCCTGCGCTGCGCTCGGCTGTCAGCAGCGCGATCTCCGCGCGCGGATGCCGCAACAGCATGCGCACCAGCTCCGAGCCGGTATAGCCCGAGGCGCCGAGAATGCCGATCTTCGCTTTGGTAGCCATGGGAGTCGGTTCCTTGATCCAACAGTCTTAACGAACGACCGGAGCAAGGCCAACAGCGCGGATGTCAGGAATTCGAGTGTGCCGCGGCCTTATTCCGGCGGCACGGGCGACGACCTAAACGCAAGGGCGCGCCCGTGCCGAAGGGGCACGACGGCGGCGCAGCAATTCTGCGGTGAAGATCGTATTCATGACGCGCGATATAAGCCGCGCAGCGAAGCGGGTCAAGAACGCCTGGCGGGCGACAACACCGGGTGCGAGCGAATATTCCGCGTGGTGGCAATTTGCGGTTCCCACCGAGCAACCCCGATAGGCGGGCACCGGGCCTTTCGTTAGACTGTATTTCGTCAACGCTGCCGCCCCATCGCGGCAGCATCAAGCGATGCCGGGAACGGCCGGCGAGTAACCACGTGGGAGGAATAGATGCGTCGATTGCTTATTGCGGCGGGCGCCCTGTGCGCAGCGCTGATGCTCAGTTCGGGTGCCTTCGCGCAGGTGCCGCCAAATCCAAACAATCCGAATGACAATATTCCCGAGAAGCTCGCTCCCATGCCCTATGGCGAGCCGATCAATCTCGAGACCGCCAAGAAGGTGGTTGCCGCGGCAGTCGCCGAGGCAACGAAGCGAAACTGGCACGCGTTCTGTTTCGCGATCGTCGGCCCGTCCGGCGATCTCGTCTACTTCGAGAAGCAGGATAACTGCCAATACGCCTCCATCACCATCTCGCAGAACAAGGCGCGCTCCGCCGCCCGTTATCGCCGTCCGACGCTGGTGTTCGAAACGTTGATGGGCAAGGGCCCCTACTTCTCCTACTTGCCGAGCCTTGGCGACGCCTTCATCGCTTCGCGCGGCGGCAATCCACTGGTTTCAGGCGGCAAGATCATTGGCGCCATCGGGGCCAGCGGCGGCTCCGGCTCGCAGGACAATGTGGTGTCCAAGGCCGGCGCTGAGAGCCTGAAATAGTGCGGAGACCGTAACGACAAATTCCGCCGGGACGATAAGTCCCGGCGGATGCCATATATGCGAGACCGCCTCATTCGACTATTGCAAAGTGGGAAACTCCGCGTCCAATCGGACGGGGCAACAAAAACCACAAACAAGGATTCCAACATGGGAGGAAACGTCCAATGATCCGTAACACTGCCATCTATCTTGTGCTCGGAGCTTGCCTCGCGATTGCGGGTACGCCCGCGGCTTCCGCCGCGACGCTCAAAGTGAAAGTCGACTCCCTCAAGAGCGGCGGAATGATTTCGACGCATTACGCGTTCTGCAAGGCGCTCGCCAAAGGTCACGCAGGGCCTGCCGACGACATCAGCCCGCCGATCTCATGGTCGAAAGGACCGAAGGGCACCGAGTCTTACGCCATCATCCTGAACGACACGGACTCTCCGAAGACCGATCGCGACAAGATGAACAAGGAAGGGATGACGATTCCGAACACGGCGGAGCGCCAGACCTTTTACCATTGGGTGCTGGTCGATATCCCGGCCAATGTCCGGAAGCTGAAGAAGGGCGCGGACTCAAGCGCGCGCGTCGTCCACGGCAAGACGAAGCCGGCAGCCGTCGGGAAGCACGGCCTCAACATGTTCACGATGGCGTTCGCCGCCAACGAGGCGATGAAGGGCAAATACTACGGTTATGACGGCCCCTGCCCGCCGTGGAACGACGATAACGCTCATCACTATCATTTCTACGTCTACGCCCTGAGCGTGAAGTCGCTCGATCTGCCGGCTGATTTCGACGGTCCGGCGGCGGAAGCCGCGATGAAGGGCAAGATACTGGCCGAGGGTAAGTTCGACGCGGTCTTTGTGACGAACCCGGCCAAGGGCGCCAAGGTATCGAAGAAGTAGCCGTTCAAGCAGTATCGAAAATCGACTCCGCCGGGACGAAAGTTCCGGCGGATTTTTTGTTCAACCCCACAGCCAGTGCAGGCCGAGCGAAATCGCGTCGCCGATCGTGAGCAGCACCGCCGCCCATACGAAAGCCGACGAGAAATTGGCCAATTGAAAAGGCCAGAACGGCATTGCGAATATGCCGGCGACCAGCGGCACTGAGGCGCGCAGCGGGCCGAAAAAGCGCCCGATGAAAATGCCGGCAACGCCCCATTTCTTTACGAAGGCCTCGCCGCGCGGAATCAAATCTGGATGGCGCGACAACGGCCAGATTTTCGCGACCGAACGTTCGAGTTTCAAACCGACCCAATACGACAGCCAATCGCCGAGCGCAGCGCCGAGCGCGCCGCCGACCCACACCGGCCAGAAGTTGATCTGGCTCGACGTGATCAGCGCGCCGATGGCAATGAGCGCACTCCAGGCCGGGATGAGCAGCGAGATAAAGGCGAGCGATTCACCGAACGCCAGCGCAAAGACGACCGGCGCCGCCCATGCCGCATGATCGCGCACGAAGGCGGTGACCTCATCGACGTAAGCATGAAATTGCATCGCCGGACCGAACGAAGGAACGCTGCGGGAAATGTCTGTAGCGCGGCGGGTGGCCGGACGCCAGCTAGTCCGGCAAGACCGGCTCGTCGCGATCCGACAAATGGCTCGTCGCCACCAGCCCAATGATGAGCAAGGGCGCCGCCAGGAATGCCCCGACCGGTCCCCATAACCACGACCAGAACACCAATGACAGAAATACGATCAGCGGATTGAGCGTGAGCCTGCGCCCGACCAGGCTGGGCGTGACGATCTGGCCTTCGAGTGTCGCCATGGCAATGTAAAGCAGCGGCGCGATCAGGGCGTGCGGCACCGTTGCGAACGTCACCAGGCCGACGAGGAACATCGACACTTCCACAATCATCGCACCGATAATCGGAACGAAATTCAGCACAAACCCAAGCACCGCCCAGGCGGTCGGCTCCGGCAATCCGACCACCCATGCGATAAGCCCCGCGCCAACACCGATGACGATATTGATCATCGCCACCATGCCCAGGTAGCCGGAAATATTGTGCTCGATCTCGTGCATGATGCGCAGCGCGCGCAAACGCTGCTGGCGTGCGTCGAAAAATCCGATCAGGTCATGGCGCAGCCGCACGCGGCCGAGCAGCATGAAAAACAGCGCCGCGAAGAAGATGACGATCTGCGCCAGCGCCGGCGTCAACAGCGATACTGCCGGCTGCACGATGCCGACAATGTCGAAGCCGACATCGTGGTTGCCGTTCGACGGCAGAAGTGCGTTGCGCACGTCGCGCAGGATCGCCAGCGGCTTTTCCAGCAGTTGCAGTTTTTGCTGGATGCTTTGGCCGATCTGCGGCGCCTTGCCGAGCCATTCGACCGCCGGCGCCGACAGCATCGCGATCACGCCATAGAATACCGCCGACACCAGCAGCCAAAGCACGACCGCCTGCAAGGCGGCCGGCACATGATGGCGCTGCGCGAACGCCGACAAGGGACTGAGCATCATGGTGATCACGAATGCCGCGACCACCGGCAGCAGGATCGGCCGCGCCAGGCTCAAAGCCGCGATCGCCAGGATCGTGAACATGCCGATGGTGGCCCAATGCGCGACGCTCCGGCGCGGCCGCGCGATGTCCGGCTCGTTTGCCGCCGGGTCCTGCCGGCGCTCGCTCTCGTCGCGGCGATAGTCCACGCACGCCCTCCACGGGAATCTTTCCCGCCGATCCATTAACGGCTGATGAGGTTTTTGGTTGCCGCGCGCGAAACGTCAAGCCCCCGCAAGGCCCCTTTCCGCCGCGCTCATGGCATAGTCTGCTGGCAAACGAATCGACCAGCCCCCATCTACGGACGTCATGGCCAAATCGACCACCAAGAAAAAGACCGCCAAGCAGCCCGACCTGTTCGACCCGCCCGCGCGGGCCGCGAAATCGGCCGCCCGAAAGCCTGCGCATAAAGTGTCTGCGCGCAAATCGCCCGAGCGGAAGGCCGCGGGCCGCAAAAGCCCAAAGGCTGCCCCGCGCAGGGCGGCCGCCCGCTCCAGCAGCGCCGAAGCCGGCTATACCGCCAAGCACATCGAGGTGCTGGAGGGACTGGAGCCGGTCCGCCGCCGCCCCGGCATGTATATCGGCGGCACCGACCAGAAGGCGCTGCACCATCTGTTCGCCGAGGTGATCGACAATTCGATGGACGAGGCGCTGGCGGGGCACGCGACCTGGATCGAAGTCGCGATGGAGGCCAACGGTTTCATCTCCGTCACCGATAACGGCCGCGGCATTCCGGTCGATCCGCACCCGAAGTTCAAAAACAAGTCGGCGCTCGAAGTGATCATGTGCACGCTGCACGCCGGCGGCAAATTCGATTCCAAGGTGTACGAGACGAGCGGCGGCCTGCACGGTGTCGGCGTATCGGTCGCCAACGCCTTGTCGGAGCGCATGGAGGTCGAGGTCGCGCGCGAGCAGACGCTCTACCGGATGAACTTCGAGCGCGGTGCGCCGAAGGGCAAGCTGGAAAAGGTCGGCCGCGCACCCAACCGGCGCGGCACAAAAATCCGCTTCCGGCCCGATCCGGATATTTTCGGAGAGAAAGCCGCGTTCGATCCCGCGCGCGTGTTCAAGATGACGCGCTCGAAAGCCTATCTATTCGGCGGCGTCGAAATCCGCTGGCATTGCGACAAGGCGCTGCTCAAGGGCGCCAAGGACGTGCCGGAAAAGGCGACTTTCCATTTCGAGCAAGGCCTGAAGGATTATCTCTCGGAGACGCTCACGGAAGCGACGCTGGTGCATCCGGATATCTTCTCCGGCACGCACGGCAAAGTCGGCGCGCACGGCGCGGTGCAATGGGCCGTGGCCTGGACAGCCGACGCCGACGGTTTCCTCAATTCGTATTGCAACACGATCCCGACGCCGGACGGCGGAACGCATGAATCCGGCCTGCGCACGGCGCTGCTGCGCGGGCTCAAGGACCACGCCGCGCGCGCCGGGCAGGAAAAGCGCGCGTCGTCCGTCACCTCCGAAGACGTGATGGTCGGCGCCGGCTGCATGCTGTCCGTGTTCGTGCGCGAGCCGGAATTCCAGGGCCAGACCAAGGACCGCCTCGCCACGGCCTCAGCGCAAAAAATCGTCGAGCAGGCGATCAAGGACCCGTTCGACCATTGGCTGTCGGGCAATCCGATGCAGGCGAACAAACTTCTGGAATTCGTGATCGAGCGCGCGGATGAGCGCCTGCGCCGCCGTCAGGAAAAGGATATCGCGCGCAAGTCCGCGGTGCGCAAATTGCGGCTGCCGGGCAAGCTCGCCGACTGCACGAATTCGGCCTCCGAAGGCTCGGAAATTTTCATTGTCGAGGGCGATTCAGCCGGCGGCTCGGCCAAGCAGGCGCGCGACCGCCGCACGCAGGCCGTGCTCCCGTTGCGCGGGAAAATCCTCAACGTGGCGTCGGCCGGCAAGGACAAGCTCGCGCAGAACGCGCAACTTGCCGATCTGGTGCAGGCGCTCGGCTGCGGCACCGGCGCTCATTTTCACGAAAAGGACCTGCGCTACGAGAAGGTCATCATCATGACCGACGCCGACGTTGACGGCGCGCACATCGCTTCGCTCCTGATCACGTTCTTCTACCGGCAGATGCCCAAGCTGATCGATGCCGGCCGGCTTTATCTGGCGGTGCCGCCGCTGTTTCGTCTGCAACACGGCGGCAAGATCGTCTACGCGCGCACCGACAAGGACAAGGACATCCTGGTCAAACGCGAATTCAACGGCAACGCCAAGGTGGAAATCTCGCGCTTCAAGGGCTTGGGCGAGATGATGGCCGCGCAGTTGAAGGAAACCACCATGGATCCGTCGCGGCGCACATTGCTGCGAGTGAAACTGACCGACAAGGAGCGCAAACCCACCGCCAGGTCGGTCGAGCGGCTGATGGGGACCAAGGCCGAAGCGCGCTTCGATTTCATCCAGGAAAACGCGCAGTTCGCCAGCGCGGATTTGCTCGACGTCTGAGAGCGCACCTGCTCATTTACATTTATGCAGCACCGGCGTCTTGACGCCGCGCGCGAGCGCGATGCCGCCGCGAACGCGCACCGGCCCGCCTTCGGGCTGATTGAACATCGTGCGACGGGTGTCGCCGCGCACGCGAAACACCAGTTTCTGGCGCTCCTGCGGCCCGAAGCCGGACTGGAAGATCACCTCCACCGACAGCTCCGTTGGCGAGACTTTCGTGGCCGTGAGTACGGTGTAACGATTTTTTGCGTATGGCTCCCCGAGATCGTGGGTCTCCAGCACGAGGCCCGTCGCCGGTTCGCTGATGGACACATGCGGATTGGCGGGTGAAGCCTGCGCCGCGCAATCGCCGGCCCATGCGCCGAACAGGCCGAATGCGTGGAACACATCGCCGACCGATGCGGCCTTGGCCGGACACGCGATGCTGGCGCACGCGAACAAGATAATCGCCGCAATTCGCATGTCTTCGCCGTGTCCGCGCCTTACATGTCTAGCGCTACCATAGCAGCGCCGGACACGGCGGCAATCGGCGTAACGCCGTGCAGTGCGCGCGGGCGCGACGGTGTGACATTTTTATTCCGCGTTTTATTTTCGCTTTATTCCACTTTACACATCGCGCGCCGGCGGAACTCCGGGCAGGAACCGACCCGACTGACCGCGATCAATCGAGCGGCAGGCCGACATATTGCTCCGCCAGCGCCCTGGAGGCGGCTTGCGAGCCGGTGAGATAATCGAGATCGGCAAGCTGCCGCCTGCGGTCGAAGGCGGATTCGTGCGGGAAGCGGTGCATGATTTGCGTCATCCACCATGAGAAACGCTGCGCCTTCCAGACGCGGCGCAAGCAGGTCGCCGAATAGTTTTCCAAACCGTCATGGCGGTTGGTCTTGTAGAAAGCCTCGATCGCGCGCGACAGATACACCACATCGGCAAAGGCGAGATTCATGCCCTTGGCGCCGGTCGGCGGCACGATATGCGCGCTATCGCCGGCGAGAAACAGGCGTCCGTGCTGCATGGGCTCGGCCACGAAACTGCGCATGGACGTAACCCCCTTTTGCAGCACGGTCCCCTCGATGAGCCTGCGCGCGCCGCCGAGCCGCTTGTGCAACTCGTCCCAGATGCGCGCATCCGGCCATGTGTCGATGTCTTCGTCTGGGTCGCATTGCAGATAAAGTCTCGACACCGATGGGGAACGCATGCTGTAGAGCGCAAAGCCGTGGTCGGTGTGGGAGTAAATCAATTCATGCTCGGGCGGCGGGCTCTCCGTCAGGATGCCGAGCCAGCCGAATGGATAGTCGCGTTCGAACGCCGTGAGCACTCCGGCCGGAATACTCGGCCGGCAAATACCGTGGAAACCGTCACAACCCGCGACGAAGTCGCAATCGATCTCCTGCGCGCCGCCGTCATGCGTGAACCTTATTTTTGGCCGCTGCGACCCGATGTCGTCGACGCTCACGTCATCCACTTCAAACAAAAGAGCCTGGCCGTCTTCGAGCCGTTGCGCCACGAGATCCCTCACCACCTCCTGCTGGCCGTAAACCGTGACGTGCTTGCCGACCAGTGCCTTGAAGTCGATGCGATGCAGATCGCCATTGATGCCAATGTTGATGCCCCCGTGCGGGATGCCTTCGGCTTGCATGCGAGCGCCCGCGCCGACGTCGCGAATAAGATCGGCGGCCCAGTGTTCGATCAGCCCGGCGCGCACGCGATCTTGGATGTAGTCGCGGCTGCGGTTTTCGATCACCACGCTGTCGATGCCTGCAACACTCAACAGGCGCGCCAGCATCAGCCCGGCCGGCCCCGCTCCGATAATGCCGACCTGCGTGCGCATGAATGGATCCCCCGGCAACGAAACAAGCGCCCCTCATAGGAGCGCAATCGGCATGGGGCAAAGGGACAATTGCCGGAAACGCTGGCCCGCTGTCAGCCCGGTATGCCGTAACGCGACACACGCGCCGTGTAGCGCCGGTAATTCTCGCCGAATTTCGCCTGGAGATAGAGCTCCTCGCGCTTGACCGCCCCGAAATGCATGAAGAGCGCAGCCGGCACCAGCATCACCAGCGTCCAGTCGGAGGCCAACGCGATGCCAAGCCCGACGACCAGCAGGGCGAGGCCGACATACATCGGATTGCGCAAATAAGCGTAGACGCCGATGGTCGAAAGCGCGCGCGTCGGATGCCAGGGGTTGGGATCGGTGCCGATGATGTCAAAACTGCGCTTGGCGGCGACGGCGAGCGCTGCGCCCGCCGCCATCAGCGGCACGCCGATCAGCAACCGGTCTGTTGACGTCAACAGCGCCCGCAGCACATAGGCCGGCAGCAGCCAATCGAGCGCCAGACCCACCAGCACCACCGCGAGCGCAATCAGCGGCGGTGGCGCGATGATGCCCGCAATATCCCGGTTTTTGGTCGCGATCATAGCCATGACGATGCGATAACGCGCTTGCCCGCGTCCGGTTCACCAAGCCAGGGTCAGGCCCCAAGCCATTCGGCAAAAGCAGCATTCACCGCGTCGGGCTTTTCGATGGTCGATAAATGCCCGCTGCCCGGAACGATCACCAATCGCGAGCCGGATATGCCGGCTGCGATTTCTTTTGAAAGCTCGGGCGGGGTCGCCGCATCGGCCTCCCCCACCAGCACCAGCGTCGGGCAGTTGATCGCCGCGAGCAGCGGGCGCGAGTCCGGGCGCCCCATAATGGCGCGCACCTGGCGCGCATAGGCCTCGGCTCCGGTGTCGGCGGCCATGTCGCGCACGATCTGCTTGAGCGCTTCGTCGCCGTATCGGCTGGGGTGGATGTAGCGCGGGATCAGCGTCTCGGTCACCTCGGTGAAGCGGCCGGACTGCGCCATGGCGATGAACTTCTCGCGATCCGGTATCTGCTCGGGGCGATCGGGCCGCGCCGATGTGTCGAGCAGCGCCAGCCGCGCAATCCGTTCGGGCGCCTGACGCAGCATCGCGAATGCGATGTAGCCGCCCATCGACAATCCTGCGAGCGCGAAACGCGGCGGTGCGTCGGCGAGAATCCGTTTGGCGATATCGGCCATCGCGTCGTCGCGCCGGTGGTCGGCCACGAGGACGGTCCCGTGCACCCACAACGCGTTGATCTGCGGAGCGTAAAGTCTTGCGCTGCATCCCAGACCCGGCACCAGAACGATGGGTAAATGTTGCGCCATCACGACGGTCCTTTGACGAAAAGATTAAGAATTAATGCGACTTAATGCGTTGCCGCAGCATTGACTTTACCCCATCCCGCCCTATGTTCCGCACAACCGGTTCGACGCAAAGATTCGACCGTCCCCCGCCCATTGCAACTGGTTTTATCATCCGGCGCGGGTCCCGGGCGGTCCGGACTCCGAGGTATTATGTCCTTTTCCCACTTGGGCCTGTCCGACAAGGTTCTCGGCGCTATTGAAGCTGCCGGCTACAAGACACCGACCCCCATTCAGGAACAAGCCATTCCCTACGTGCTGCAACGGCGCGACGTTCTCGGCATCGCGCAGACCGGCACCGGCAAGACCGCCGCCTTCGTTCTGCCCATGCTCACGATGCTCGAAAAAGGCCGCGCCCGGGCGCGCATGCCGCGCACGCTCATTCTGGAGCCGACGCGGGAACTCGCAGCCCAGGTCGCCGAGCAGTTCGAGAAATACGGCAAGAACCACAAGCTCAACGTCGCGCTGATTATCGGCGGCGTATCGTTCGACGACCAAAACGCCAAGCTGCTGCGCGGCGTCGACGTATTGATCGCGACGCCCGGCCGCCTGCTCGATCACTCCGAGCGCGGCAAGCTGCTGCTCTCAGGCTGCGAACTGCTGATCATCGACGAAGCCGACCGCATGCTCGACATGGGCTTCATCCCCGACATCGAGCGCATCGGCAAGCTGGTGCCGTTCACGCGCCAGACGCTGTTCTTTACGGCAACCATGCCGCCGGAAATCCAGCGCATCGCCGACAATTTCCTGCACAATCCTGTGCGCGTCGAAGTGTCCAGGCCCGCGACGGCGGCCACCACTATCACACAGTTGCTGGTCGCGACCGGCCGCGATCCAGCCGAAAAGCGCGAGACATTGCGCCGGCTGATCCGCTCGGCCGACAACTTCAAGAACGCCATCGTATTCTGCAACCGCAAGCGCGAGGTCGCCCAGTTGCACCGCTCGCTGCTGCGCCACAAGTTCAGCGCGGCGGCCTTGCACGGCGACATGGATCAGTCGGCGCGCACCGCGGCGCTGGATTCATTCCGCAACGGCGAGGTCTCGCTGCTGGTCGCGTCCGACGTGGCGGCGCGCGGTCTCGATATTCCGGCGGTCAGCCACATCTTCAATTTCGACGTGCCGCACCACCCCGACGATTACGTGCATCGTATCGGCCGCACCGGCCGCGCCGGTTTGAGCGGAACCGCCATCACCATCGTCGCCCCGATCGACAGCAAGGCGATCGCGGCGATCGAGAAACTGACCGGGCAGACCATTCCCTGGTCGGGAGCGCCGGCAGCGGCGCCTGAGCCGCGCGAGGCGCGCTCCCATCACGGGGACCAACAGCGAACCCATGACGGCGACCGTCACGGCAACCGCGGCGGCGACCGTCATCGCGGCCGTGACCGCCAGCCGCAGCAGCAACAGCAGCGCGCCCCGCACCAACAGCATCAGAACAGACAGCCGGCAAAAGCCGAGCTGCCTGCGCGCCCGGCGCACGACCATGCCGAGGACGCCGACGGCAACCACCTGCCGGCCTTCCTTCTGCGCCCGGTGCCGGCCAAGGCCTGACCACCGGCAAACTATCCCCGGGAGTAGTTATTTGCCGCTGCAACCATGTGTTGCAGGCGCTTGCGGTTCCGAATTTACTCCCGATTCACCTCCCTCGAATACCGTCCTGACGCGACGCGGCGCGGCCTCATGGCTGCGCGCGTGGAGACCAGCGGGCAGAATGTCCGCTGAAGGGGGTTTTCCGATGACTGGCGAGGCCGACGAACACGAACGCACGATGGCGTTCGCCGACATCGCGCTCGGCCAGATCAAGGCGCTACGCCAGGCCGCAACCCCGCGCAATTACGAGATCTGGTACGCCTACGCCACCGGCTATCGTCCCTCGCTCAATCAAAAGATCAACGAGACGCTGCAAGCCGGCGGCACGCTGTCGGAAGCCGATCTCGAAGAGATCTACGAAACTTACCTCTCGCCGACGCGGCTGAACGAACGCATCGACAAGGTCGGCAGTCAGGTCAAGGGCGAGATCGAGCAGGTGATGGCGATGATCGACGCCGCCGCCGGTACCGCCTCAAGTTATACCGAAAGCCTCGCCGACATGAGCGAGAAGATCGGTAATTCGAAGGATCGTGAGGGCCTGCGCGCCATCGTCGAAAGTCTGGTGCACACCGCCAAGGAAATGGAGCAGTCCAACCAGAAACTCGAGGAGCGGCTCAACGCGTCGAAGCAGGAAATCAACGACCTGCAGGTCAATCTCGAAGTGGTGCGCAACGAAAGCCTCACCGACCCGCTGACGCAGCTCGCCAACCGCAAATTCTTCGACACCACGCTGGAAGAAGCGATCGCCGACGCGCGCGCCAAGAACGAAGCGCTGTCGCTGATCATGACCGACATCGACCATTTCAAGAATTTCAACGACAGCTTCGGCCACCTGACCGGCGATCAGGTGCTGCGCCTGGTGGCGATATCGGTGAAGCAGAACGTGAAGGGCCAGGACACCGCCGCCCGCTACGGCGGCGAGGAATTCGCGGTCGTCCTGCCCAATACGGTATTGCGCTCGGCCATCGTCGTTGCCGATCATATCCGCCGCGCCGTCATGACCAAGGAACTGATGAAACGCTCGACCGGCGAGCATCTCGGCCGCGTCACCATCTCGGTCGGGGTCGCGACGCTGCACAAGGCCGACACGCCGCAGACGCTGATCGAGCGCACCGACGGCTGCCTCTATACCGCCAAGCGCCACGGCCGCAATCGCGTGATGTGTGAAACCGATCCGGAAGTCACCGCCGGCGGCAGTGGCGGCGCCGCCGTGGCCTGAGCGGGATTACTCCGCCGCGTCTTTTGCCGGCGTCAATTGCACGCTTTCGCCGCAACCGCAGGCCCCGGTCTGGTTCGGATTATTGAAGATGAACTGGGCCGACAGTTTCTCGGTCTTGTAGTCCATCTCGGTGCCGAGCAGAAACAGCACCGCCTTCGGGTCGATCAGAATCTTGACGCCCTTGTCCTCGACGATCTCGTCGCTCGGCTTCACGTCGAGCGCATATTCCATGGTGTATTCCATGCCGGCGCAGCCGCCGTTCTTGACGCCGACGCGCACGCCGGCGACCGCCTGCTCGGCGCGCGCCATCACATCCTTGATGCGCAGCGCGGCGGCATCGGTCAGCCGCATCACCTGGGGTCGCGGTCTTGGGCTTGGGCTTTGTCCTGGCGTCGCCATGATCGTCCTCGTCGAATCTTATCTAAGCATCGTCCGCGCAGTTTACCACATATTGAGCACGAGCCGCGCCTCGTCCGACATGCGGCTCGGATCCCACGGCGGATCCCACACGACTTCTACTTTCGTCTCTTTCACGCCCGCAACGCTGGAGACCGCGTTCTCGACCATGATCGGCAGTTCCTGCGCCGAAGGGCAGTTGGGCGAGGTGAGCGACATATCGATCTTGACGGCCTTGTCGTCGCCAATGTCGATTTTGTAGATCAGCCCCAGCTCGTAAATGTCGGCCGGAATTTCCGGATCGTACACGGTCTTGAGGCCGGCGATGATCTCGTCGGTCAGCCGGTTCAATTCGTCCTGTGGCAACGCCGAAGAGCCGCTGACGGCGGCGTTTTCCTTCGGCTTGTCCGCAACCGCAGCGGCGCCGGTCTGGGGCGTATCGTCACTCATGCGAAGAATTCCTGTGCCTTGGCGAGCGAGGCGGCGAGCGTGTCCACCTCGTCCTTGGTATTATACATGGCAAACGAGGCGCGGCATGTGGCGGTGACGCCGAAGCGCGCCAGCAACGGCATCGTGCAGTGAGTGCCGGCGCGCACGGCGACGCCCGAGCGGTCGATGATGGTGGCGACATCGTGCGGATGCGCGCCCTTGATCTCGAACGAAACGATCGGGCCTTTTCCCTTCGCGTTTCCGATGATGCGCAGCGAATTGATCGCGCCCAGCCGCTCATGCGCGTATCTGACCAGTTCGTTTTCATGCGCGCGGATGCGCGGCTTGCCGACCGCATTGACGTAGTCGATGGCCGCGCCAAGCCCGATCGCCTGCACGATGGCTGGCGTGCCCGCCTCGAAGCGATGCGGCGGCTCGCCATAGGTGACGCGATCCTGGAACACTTCGTGGATCATCTCGCCACCACCGTTGAACGGCGGCATCGACGCCAGGTGTCCGTATTTTCCGTACAGCACGCCGATCCCCGTCGGACCGTAAAGCTTGTGCCCGGTGAACACATAGAAGTCGCAATCGAGATCGCGCACGTCGATATCCATGTGGACGGCTGCCTGCGCGCCGTCGATCAGCACGGGAATGCCGCGCGCGTGCGCAAGCTTGATGACCTCTTTCACCGGCACCACGGTGCCGAGCGCGTTCGACATCTGCGTGATCGCCACCATTTTCGTGCGAGGCGACAGCAGCTTCTCGAATTCGTCGATGAGGAAATTGCCTTCCTCGTCGACCGGCGCCCACTTGATCACCGCGCCATGGCGCTCGCGCAGGAAATGCCACGGCACGATATTGGAATGATGCTCCATGATCGAGAGCACGATCTCGTCGCCTGCCTTGATGCGTTCGCGGCCGAACGTATAAGCCACCAGATTGATCGCCTCGGTGGCATTGCGGGTGAAGACGATTTCTTCCTTGCGCTCGGCGTTGAGAAATGCGCGCACGCTCTCGCGCGCGCCCTCATAGGCTTCGGTCGCTTCGTTGGCGAGGTAATGCAGCCCGCGATGCACGTTGGCATATTGCTCGGTGTAGGCGCGCTGCAAGCGCTCGAGCACCTGTTTCGGCTTCTGCGCGGAGGCGGCGTTGTCCAGATACGTGAGCGGCTTGCCATAAATCTTCATCGCCAGCGCGGGAAAATCCGCGCGGATTTTTGCGACGTCGTAGGAGCCGTTGGTCTGGATGTTCATGCCCGGACCTCCCTGGATTCCCGCTTGCGCGGGAACGAACGAAGTATGTGGCAACGCGCGATCATCTCGTTAACCTCGCGTCCCCATCCACCTGAGTGCGGCAAACATCAGCGCCTCACGGATGGCTTCGTTTGAAATCTCTTCGATTGCCTCGCCGATGAAGGCCTGGATCAGCAGCGCTTCGGCCTCTTTTTTCGGAATGCCGCGCGACATCAAGTAGAACTTGAGCGTCTCGTCCGGCGCCGAAACCGTCGCGCCATGGCCGCAGACCACGTCGTCGGCAAAGATTTCCAGTTCTGGCTTGTTGTCGGCTTCCGCCCGATCGGACAGCAGCAACGCCCGCGTCATCATCTTGGCGTCGGTCTTCTGCGCGTGAGGGCGCACGACGATCTTGCCCTGGAACACGCTATGGCTTTCGTCGTCGAGCACCGCCTTGAACTGCTCGCGGCTTTCGCAATGGGCGGCGGCGTGATCGATCAACAGCGTGGTGTCGACATGCTCCTTGCCCCTGAGCAGGTTGACGCCGCGAATGGCGGCCTTGGTATTCTCGCCGGCAAAACGCACGAACATCTGGTTGCGCACGAGTTGCGCGTCGGCGTTGAACGAAAAGCTGTTGAAATTCGCCTTGGCGCCGATCGAGGCCAAAAGGCTGGAGACGTGCAAGGCGCGCGCCTGCGTGGTCTTGACGTGATCGACCTGCGCGCCCTCGCCCACCACGAGTTCGAGCGCGGCATTGATCTGGGACGCGCCGCTCTCGTGGCTTTCAAGCAACGTCACTTGAGCGCCTTTGCCAACGACGACAAGCGAGCGGATGAAGGCCGATGCCGGTTTGTCGCTGCCGGCTGCAAAAACAAGATGAAGCGGGCGCTTGAGTTTCGTGCCCGCCGCCACCTCGATCGCGGCGCCGTCGCCCATCAACGCCGTATTGAGGGCAACCGCCACGTCGTCGGTTTCGATAGTGCGGCCGACATGCTCGATGACGCGCGCGTCGCCTTTGCCGAGTGCATCGGCGAGTGAGCCGATCGACAGCCCCGGCTCCGGCGACACATCGGACAGTTCCGCAACGAACGCGCCGTCCACGAACACCAGCCGCCGTGCGTCGACGCCGGCCAGCAGCTTGCCGGCGGTTTTGCCATGCGCCTTGGCCGCAGCGTCAGGCGCAGCCGCCAGCGGAAAAGCATCGCGCATCAGCCCGCGCAAATCGGTGTATTTCCATTCCTCCACGCGACGGTGCGGCAGGCCACGGACGTCGAACTGCTTGAACGCGCCCTCGCGCAACGCGACGACCGCCTTGCTGCCCGGCAGCTTGCCGCGCGCGCCCTCGTAAGCGGCGCTCAGCGCCTGCTCGGCCGGGGTCTTGATGGTGCGCACTTCAGCGGCCATAGTTCACGCCGCCTCATCGGCGAATTGCGCGTAACCTGTCTTTTCCAGTTCCAGCGCCAGCTCCTTGCCGCCGGACTTCACGACCTTGCCCTTCGCCATCACATGCACCACGTCGGGCACGATGTAGTTGAGCAACCTTTGGTAATGCGTGATGACAACCATCGAGCGCTCGGGCGAGCGCAGGCGATTGACGCCGTCGGCAACGATCTTGAGCGCGTCGATGTCGAGGCCCGAGTCGGTTTCGTCGAGCACGGCAAGCCGCGGCTGCAACACCGCCATCTGCAATATCTCGTTGCGCTTCTTCTCGCCGCCGGAAAAACCGACATTGACGCTCCGGCGCAGCATCTCCTGGTCGATGCCGAGTTGCGTTGACGTTTCGCGCACCAGCTTGATGAATTCAGGCGTGGAAAACTCCGCCTGCCCGCGCGTCTTGCGCTGCGCGTTGAGCGCGGTGCGCAGGAAGGTCATGGTGGCGACCCCCGGCACTTCGATCGGGTACTGGAAGGCGAGGAACACACCCTTGGCGGCGCGCTCGTCCGGCGCCATGCCGAGGATGCTCTCGCCGTCGAGTTTCACCTCGCCGCCGGTGACCGTGTAATTGTCCTTGCCGGCCAGCACATAGGCAAGCGTCGACTTGCCGGAGCCGTTCGGGCCCATGATGGCCGCGACCTGGCCCTTCTCGACCGTGAGCGTGAGACCGTTGAGGATCTTCTTGCCCTCGATCTCGACATGCAGATTTTTGATTTCAAGCAGAGACATTATTTTTCACTCAATAGGTTCTTGTTTCGACATGATCGTAATGTTCCGACTTCCGGTCGAAACGCTTAAGGACGGCTCGCGCCCGATCCGGGACATAGACGGTTTCATAATCTTCGCCCACAAATGCCTTCACCGCATCGATATCGTCGAAGGTCATGATTGTGACGAACTCGACCTCCTCGCCGGCAGGCCTGCGCAGCAATTCGATCGAGCGATAGCCCTTGACCCTTTTCTGCTCGATGCTCGGAAAGACGTAGGTCTGCAGCAGAGTCTCATAGGCCTGCGCATTATCCCGCGTCGTCCATCCGTGCCAGATGCGCTTGACCGACATCAGCCGACGCTTCCTTCCAGACTGATCGAAATCAGCTTCTGCGCCTCGACCGCGAATTCCATTGGCAACTGCTGAAGCACGTCCTTGACGAAGCCGTTGACGACCAGCGCGGTCGCCTCCTCCGCCGACATGCCGCGTTGGCGGCAATAAAACAGCATGTCCTCGGATATTTTCGAGGTGGTGGCTTCGTGCTCGAACACGGCGGATGAATTCTTCGCCTCGATATAGGGCACGGTGTGCGCGCCGCATTGGTCGCCGATGAGCAAGCTGTCGCAATTGGTGAAGTTGCGCGCGTTCGTCGCCTTGCGGTGCGCCGTCACCAGACCGCGATAGGTGTTGTTGGATTTGCCGGCCGCGATCCCCTTGGAGATGATGCGGCTGGTGGTGTTCTTGCCCAGGTGCAGCATCTTGGTGCCGCTGTCGACCTGCTGGCGGCCGTTCGAGATTGCGATCGAGTAAAATTCTCCGCGCGAATTATCGCCACGCAGGATGCAGCTCGGATATTTCCAGGTGATGGCCGAGCCGGTCTCGACCTGGGTCCAGGAAATCTTCGAGTTCTTGCCGCGGCAGTCGCCGCGCTTGGTGACGAAGTTGAAGATGCCGCCCTTGCCCTCGGCATCGCCCGGATACCAGTTCTGCACGGTCGAATATTTGATCTCGGCGTCGTCATGCGTGACCAGCTCGACGACGGCGGCGTGCAACTGGTTTTCGTCGCGCATCGGCGCGGTGCAGCCTTCGAGATAGCTCACGTAGGCGCCCTTGTCCGCGATGATCAGCGTGCGCTCGAACTGGCCGGTATTGGCTTCGTTGATGCGGAAATAGGTCGACAATTCCATCGGACAGCGCACGCCCTCCGGCACATAGACGAACGAGCCGTCCGAGAACACCGCCGAGTTGAGGGTGGCGAAAAAATTGTCCGAGGTCGGCACCACGGAACCGAGATATTTCTTCACCAATTCGGGATGCTCGCGGATAGCTTCCGACATCGGCATGAAGATCACGCCGGCGCGCTTGAGTTCTTCCTTGAATGTCGTTGCGACGGAAACCGAATCGAACACGGCATCGACCGCGACGCGGCGTTCGCCTTCAGGACGAACCACGCCGGCGAGCATCTCCTGTTCACGAAGAGGAATGCCGAGTTTCTCGTAGGTCTTGAGAATTTCCGGATCGACCTCGTCGAGCGAGGCCAGCGTCTTCTTTTTCGGCGCCGAATAATAATAGGCGTCCTGGTAATCGATCTTGGGATAGTCGACGCGCGCCCAGGTTGGCTCGCGCATGGTCAGCCAGCGCCTGAAGGCTTCCAGCCGCCACTCCAGCATCCACGCCGGCTCGGCTTTCTTGGCCGAGATGAAACGCACGGTGTCCTCCGACAGACCCTTGGGGGCCTTGTCGGATTCGATATCGGTGACGAACCCGTATTTGTATTGGTCAACGTCGATCTGTCGGACCCGATCGACGGTCTCTTGTACGGCCGGCATTCTTCCCTCCGCTCACGGTTTCAAGGACCGCGGGTTGGATTTGTCGGTTATGGTGGCTTAGCGATGTGTTCGCCAGCTTTTCCCTGACAGGTTGCTCTGATGGTTATCGCGCATTCCGCCCGCGTCAGGCGGCGATGCCGCGTTGTCCTTTAAGTAATGATCCCGCAAGCACATTCCAAGTTCCAATGAAGCGTTCGACGTCGGCTTCGGTGCTGCTCCAGCCGAGGCTGACCCGCACCGCGCCGCGCGCAAGCTCGGGCGCGACCCCCATGGCTTGCAGCACAGTCGAGGCCTGCACCTTGCCGGATGAGCAGGCGGAACCCGACGCGAGCGCTATACCGTTGAGATCAAAGGCGATAATTGCAGTCTCCGCCTTCAGTCCGGGACTTGCGAAAAAGGTCGTATTGGGGAGCCGCTGCGCGTTAGCGCCGAAGATCACTGTTTGGGGAGCGGCAGCCTTGAGACCGGCTTCCAGCCGGTCCCGCAGCGCCGCCATTCGGCTTGCGTCCGCCTGCCCTGCGGCAACCGCGGCGGCCGCGCCGAAGCCGGCGATGGCGGCAACATTTTCGGTTCCCGCGCGCAAGGAACGTTCCTGGCCGCCGCCCCTGATCAGGGGCTCGGCAAGGTGGATGTCACCGTGGCGGAGGAGCGCGCCGACACCTTGCGGGCCGCCGATTTTGTGGCCCGACAGGCTCAGAAGGTCCGCACCCAGGTCGTCGATCCGGCAGGGTATGCGGCCCGGTGCCTGGATGGCGTCGACGTGCAGCACGCCGTTGGCGG
>DATATS010000139.1:0-26236 GCA_036268675.1 Pseudolabrys sp. | reverse complement strand
TCATTGGCGAGCAGTTGGGCGCTCTTGCGGAAGTAGGTGGCGTAGTGATTGACGCCGACATGCTCGAACATGCCGACCGACACGATACGGTCGAACGGGCCCTCGACGTCGCGGTAATCCCGCAATTCGAAGCGGGCCTGTCCACCGAGGCCCTTTTCCACCGCGCGCTCGTTGGCGATGGCGTACTGTTCCTGCGACAGCGTGACGCCCGTCACGTCGGCACCGGTGGTCTCGGCGATGTACAGTCCCAAGCCACCCCAGCCGCAGCCGATGTCGAGCACCCGGCTGTCGCGCTTGAGCAACAGCTTTGACGTCACATGGCGCTTCTTGGCGAGTTGCGCATCATCGAGCGTCTGCCCCGGGCTCTCGAAATAGCCGCAGCTATATTGCCGGTCGGCATCGAGGAACAGCGAATAGAGGCGTCCGTCGAGATCGTAATGATGCGCCACATTGCGGCGGGAACGCCGGCGCGGATTGAACTGCTTGATGCGGCGGGCGAGGTAGCGCAGCACACCTTGCAGCCGCGCCCAGTGCGGCACGTCGGTATTCTGGCCGAGCATGAGGGCGAGCACGTCGGCGATCGAGCCTTGCTCGATCACGAACGTGCCGTCCATGTAGGCTTCGCCGAATTTGAGTTCTGGGTCGAGAAGAATGGCCCATTCGGCCGCGCGCGAGGTAAAACGAACCGCTACCGGCTGGCCGGTGCCATCGCCGAACGTCAAAACCGTGCCGCGCGAGGTGGTTACGCGGAATGTCCCCCGCCGCACAAACGTCTTGAGCAAAAATCGAAGCAACCGGTCCATCGGCCGCCTCCATCACTAAGAATTCCAAGCCGTCGGTGGGACTTTCCCTTCCAAGAGACGAATGCCCCGCCGGAGCCGAGAGCCGGGCGGCTCTAGCGACATAACGTAGGTATTTAATCAAAGTTCCAGGCGCCGGGCAATAACACAATTCGTTGGCTCTCATGCATTCCGGGCAAGGGTCACAATCTGGCGATAATGCGGTATCAAGACATGCGAATCCGTGGGGTGCCGCGACGGGCGGGCGGCGCAAGCGCATGAAAGGTCTGGCGGCGATGACGATCTTGCGGCGAGGCGTGGGGCTGGCGGTCGGCGTTTGGGCGTTATTGATGGCCGGGCCGGTCCTGATGACGCCGGTTATGGCGCAGGAAAGCCTGGACCAGGGCAAGACGCCGGCGCAGCTTTTCGCCTCGGATTGCGGGCTCTGCCACAAAACGCCTGCGGGTCTTTCCAGGGTTGGCGGCGGCCCCTTTGGGGGGCTGAAGTCCTTCCTGCAGGAGCATTACACCGCCAGCCGGGAAGCGGCCGCGGCCATTGCGGCCTATGTGGAGGCGACCGACAAGGGGCCGCCGCCTTCCGCCAAGCACAAGTCTCCAGCCGGCAAGCGCACGGCCAAGGGCGACGAGAAGGGCAAAAAGGACGCGATCAAGAAAGACGAGATCAAAAAGAACGAGAAAAAGACCGACGAGGATAAATCGGACAAAAAGGCCGGCAAGAAGCCGGACGCCGATAAATCCGGCGATTCCAAATCGAGCGACGCCAAATCGGAAGATAAAAAGCCAGAAGACAAAAAGTCGGACGACAAGAAACCCGCTGACGCCAAGACGACCGCCCAGCCGGACAAGCCGAAATCGGTCGAGGCCAAGCCTGGCGAACAAAAGAGCGATGAAAAGAAAACCGGCGACAAGCCGCCCGACAAGCCGAACGATTCCAACTAGCGCTTAGGCCAAAAAAAGCCACCCCGGCGTCGCGCCGGGATGGCGCTCGTTCGGAGACGGTCAGGCTTCGTCTTCGGCGTTTTCTTTCTTCTTTTTCGCTTTGGCGGGCTTCTCGTCGTCGTCCTGCGCGTCGTCGGTGTCATCCGTGCCTTCATCGTTTTCGCTCAGCGTCTTAGCCGCTTCCGGCTCGAAGAAGCTTTCCGCGGTCGCCAACGCTTCGGCCGCTTCCTCCTCCGCTTCGGTGCGCCGCACGGTGACGTCCTCGCCGCGCGCGATGCGCTCGGCTTCCTGTTCGCTGCGCGCCACGATCACCGTGACAATGGTCTCGACTTCTGGATGCAGCGCCAGCGGCACCTTGTGCTGGCCGATCGCCTTGATCGGTGCGTTGAGGGCGACCTGCGAGCGCGAGACGGTGGCGCCGCCAGTCGAGAGCAAAACGGCAATGTCGCGGGTGGTGACGGAGCCGAACAACTGACCGGTTTCGCTGGCCTGCCGGAGCACCGTGACGGTCTTGCCATCGAGCGTGGCCGCGACCTTCTCGGCGCCGCCCTTGAGTTCGAGGTTGCGCTCCTGCAACTCGGCCTTCATGGATTCGAAACGCGACTTGTTCTCATTCGTCGCGCGCAAGGCCTTGCCGCGCGGCAGCAGGAAATTGCGGGCAAAGCCGTCTTTCACGCGCACGACGTCGCCCATTTGGCCGAGCTTGCCGACGCGCTCGAGCAGGATCACATCCATGGTGGTTACTCCTTGATCTGAACTTCGGGTTGATTTCGGTGAATCTCTTGTCGTCACGTTGTGGCGGGCGGCCCCCTGGAAGCGACGCGCCCGCGCAAATCGAATGCGGCATCGAGGAGACCTAGCAGACAGAGCGCCAGCACCGGCCAGCCGAATATCAGCACCGCCGCATAGATGCCGCCGAGCAGGAACAGCCGCGCATTCATGCCGCGGGTGATGGCGTGGAGCACCGCAAAGCCGAGTACGCCGTAGGCCATCAGCAGGCTCGCCGACAAGACGCCGGCGACGATGCCGAGAAGGCCGCCGATAAAGGTCATGATCATCGCGAGCGCCAGCACGCCGGAGAGCAGCTTCGGGAATGTCATGGCGGGCAGCGCCGGCCACGGCCTCTTCAGCCGGCCGGAAAATTTCACGATCGTTCCGGCAAGCCACAGGTTGATCACGTTGGTGATTGTGGCGAGCACAGCGGCCGCCGCCGGCAATGCGCTCACCATGAAGTCGAGCAGCCGGTCGGTATTGGTGACGCCGGGGACGCTGAGCGTCGCCGCCGCCGGTTCACCGGTCTCGATATGCAGGAGGCGGGTGATGGCGCCGCGCAGGCCCGCGCGGAAGCTCTCGCCATCGGTGCCGAAATTGGGGATGGCGGCCACGACGATCAGCGCTGCGAGCACGGCTGCCCAGGCCACCAGCCGTCCGGGCGGGTACCATTCGAGCGTTGCCGCGCCGCCATTCGTCACTGGCCGCGCCAGCATGGCGAGATAGCCAAGCCACCAGGCCGGAAGTCCTGCGCCGGCGAGGAACGTGACAAAATAAATCGGACCGAAAACGATGCCGAGTGCGAGCGCGCCGGTCAGCGCGCCGGTCAGCGCCGACCAATGGCTCCAGCCAAGGCCGGCGATCATCATGGGCAGCGGCGCCAGATAAAACAGAAAGACCGCAAGCCACGAGCCCGTGGTCACCGAGGCAAACAGCAATGTTGCCACAGCGCCGGCCCCAACTCCGATCAATCCGATCTGTATCATCGCAAGCTGTCCCGCTCCTGGAGCGGTTAGAGACGGACGATCATCGCCCGGCCCAACCATCGGCTCGACGGGCATCCCGGCAAGCCTCGTTTCGTTTTACGTCGCGCGCAAGCGTTAGCGTATCACATAAGGCAGAAGGCCGAGGAAGCGCGAGCGCTTGATCGCTTGCGCCAGCTCGCGCTGCTTCTTGGCCGAAACCGCGGTGATACGGCTCGGCACGATCTTGCCGCGCTCGGACACATAGCGCTGCAAAAGCTTGACGTCCTTGTAATCGATCTTGGGCGCATTGGCGCCCGAGAAGGGACAGGTCTTGCGCCGGCGGAAAAACGGACGGCGAGCGCCGCCACCACCACCGCCACCTTGGGATGATCCGAATGCCATGGTCTATGCCTCCACCGCTGCCGCGGGAGCGGCGTCGTCTTCGGCCTCGTCGCGGCGCGGGCGGCGTTCGCCGCGGCCGCGGTCACCGCGATCGCCACGATCACCGCGTCCATCGCGGTCGTCACGGTCGCGGTCCGACTTGCGCAGCATCGCGGAGGGGCCTTCCTCAAGCTCCTCGACACGGATGGTGAGATAGCGCAGCACGTCTTCGTTCAGACGTTCCTGGCGCTCGATCTCGGCGAGGGCTGCCGGTGGCGCATCGACATTGAGCAGCGTGATATGCGCCTTGCGGTTTTTGCGGATGCGATAGGTGAGGGACTTGAGGCCCCAATATTCGTTCTTGGCGACCTTGCCACCCAGTTGCGTGATGACGCCGGTCAATTGCGTGGTCAATTCCTCGACCTGCTGCGCCGAGAGATCCTGGCGCGCCAGATAGACGTGTTCGTAGAGCGGCATGAATTGCCTTTCCCTTGTTTCAACCCAATCCTCGATCCCGGCGCCTAGCCCCTCGAGCCCTTCGGGAAAGGCTCGAATGCTCTGAAGGCGGGAACACGGGACGCCGGACCAACTGGCCCTGCCGCTTTTCCATAACTTCAGGAAAAACGACCGTCCGTTCAGCTCCCAACCAGGATCGATGGAGCGGGCGGGTTATAGGCGGATTAGCGGTGAAAAGGCAAGCCGATGGCGTCGAAAGCGCCTTGCAGCCTCACGCCGCTCGCGGGCCCATAACGCCGGCATTCTGCTGCAGCCGGTCGGCGAGCTTGACCGCCAGATCGACGCCTTCGCGGATCTGACGTGCTGCATTGGGGCTCGGTTCGGACCGGCGCAGATCGTTGAGCGCTTCCAGCAGCCGGTCGAGGTTTTGCGCCATAAGCTGCTGGCGGAATTCCGGGTCGTGGCGCGCCCGCGCCAGATCCTCGTCGGTCAAAAGCTCGCTCATAGGCTGCTCTCGCAAGGATTGGGCCGCTCTCTTAAGAATTAGCGGCGAGCGTAGCCGAAAGAGTCTTGTCGGTTCGTTACTGTGTTGGGCCCAACTTGACAGGGCGCGGCCATGCGGTGTCTTTCGGCCTGAATCGCTCTTCTAAAGGTACAAAAAAGGCGGACTGCATGGCGGTTGCATTCGTTTTCCCGGGTCAGGGCAGCCAGGCGGTCGGCATGGGCAAGGCGCTCGCCGACAATTTTCCGGCCGCGCGGGCGGTGCTCGACGAGGTTGATGACGCCCTCGGCGCCAAACTCAGCGCCCTCATGTTCGAAGGGCCGGCCGAGACGCTGACGCTCACCGAAAACGCGCAACCGGCGCTGATGGCAGTCTCGCTCGCCGTAATCCGCGTGCTCGGGGTGGAAGCAGGGCTCGATCTCAAGCGCAACGCGCAATTCGTCGCCGGCCATTCGCTCGGCGAATATTCAGCGCTAGCAGCAGCCGGCGCATTTTCGATCGCAGACACGGCGCGGCTGTTGCGCATCCGCGGGCAGGCGATGCAGAAGGCGGTGCCGGTCGGCGTCGGCGCCATGGCGGCGCTGATCGGGCTAGAATTCGATGCCGCTGCCGCGGTCGCCGCCGAAGCGGCGCAAGGCCAGGTCTGCCAGGCCGCCAACGACAATGGCGGCGGCCAGGTTGTGGTGTCGGGCGACAAGGCTGCGGTCGAGCGTGCGGTCGACATCGCCAAGACCAAGGGCGCCAAGCGAGCCATGCTGTTGCCGGTGTCTGCACCCTTCCATTGCGCGCTGATGAAGCCCGCCGCCGATGCGATGGCCGAGGCGCTTGCCAAAGTGACGGTCAATCCGCCAGTAGCGCCGGTGGTGGCCAACGTGCTGGCGAAACCGATTGCGGCGCCCGGCGAGATTGTGCAGGCCCTGATCGCGCAGGTGACCGGCACAGTGCGCTGGCGCGAGTCGGTTGCGTTCATGGCCGCCGCCGGCGTCAACCGGTTCTATGAAGTGGGCGCCGGCAAGGTGCTCTCCGGCCTTATCAAGCGTATTGCCGATGGCGCGACGACGGCTGCGATCGGCAATCCTGACGACGTTGCTACATTCAAAGCTGGGCTCGCATGATCCCAAAAGATCATGCGCCAATGAATTAGGAGTCCATGATGTTCGACCTGACCGGCAAAACCGCATTGGTGACCGGCGCGACCGGCGCCATCGGCGCGGCAATCGCGCGCGCGCTGCATGCGCAGGGCGCGACGGTGGCGATCTCGGGCACCCGCCGCGACGCGCTCGATGCGCTTGCAGGCGACCTGAAGGATCGCGTGCATGTGTTGCCCTGCGATCTCACTGACGCCGCTGCGGTCGAGACGCTTGTTCCCGATGCGGAAGCCAAAATGACAAAGCTCGACATTCTGGTCGCCAACGCCGGCGTCAACGCCGACAATCTATTCGTCAGCCTGACCGACGAAGCCTGGGACAAGGTGATTGCGGTCAATCTCACCGCCACCTTCCGCCTCACCCGCGCGGCGGTCAAAACCATGATGCGGCGGCGCTACGGCCGCGTGATCGGCATATCTTCGGTGGTCGGCTTCACCGGCAATCCGGGGCAGGGCAATTATACCGCGTCCAAGGCCGGCATGGTCGGCATGATGAAGTCGGTCGCGGCCGAATATGCCAAGCGCAACGTCACTGCCAATTGCATCGCGCCCGGCGTCGTCGCCTCCGCCATGATCGACCGTCTGAACGACAAGCAGCGCGCCGACATCATGGCCAAGGTTCCCGCCGGCAAGCTCGGAACGCCGCAAGATGTGGCGGCGGCTGCGGTCTATCTGGCCTCGGACGAGGCGCAATACGTCACCGGACAGACCATTCACGTGAACGGCGGGATGGCCATGTTCTGATCCGGAAAGTCCCGGCTTTTCAGGGCTTGCGTGGGCCGGCTTGCCCGCGCTAGTCAATGCAATTGAAGTATGGTAACCGAAATTCGGCCCGGCTGGGGCGGCCGATGGCGGAAGTTGCAAGCTGCCGCGATCGCAAGCGTCTCACCAGCGTCAACCACGACGAGGCCATGCTGCGATGGTTGCGATTTTATCCTGGTCGCAGCCCAATCTAAAAAGCACGAGGTTGGAACGATGAGCGATATTGGCGAGCGGGTGAAAAAGATCGTCGTGGAGCACCTGGGCGTTGAGCCCGACAAGGTGACCGATCAAGCGAGCTTCATCGATGACCTTGGCGCCGACAGCCTCGACACCGTCGAGCTCGTGATGGCTTTCGAGGAAGCGTTCGGTTGCGAAATTCCCGACGATGCCGCCGAAACCATTCTCACGGTCGGCGATGCCGTCAAATTTCTCGAAAAGAACGCCAAAAGCTGAACGGTCGCTTCGGCGCGCTTTTCAATTGCCTCAATAGCCGGTGATGTCGTGGGCTATGCCCGAAGTGCGGTGCGTAGGAGCGTATAATTTGGCTCGGAGCCGGCCATGAGACGTGTCGTCATCACCGGTATGGGGATGGTAACGCCGCTCGGCTGCGGCGTTGAGCCGACATGGGCTCGCCTGCTCAAGGGCGAAAGTGGCGCCAAGAAAATCGATACCTTTGAGGTTGCTGACCTTGCCAGCAGAATCGCCTGCGTGATTCCGCGCGGGGACGGTTCAAACGGTACATTCAATCCCGATCAATGGATGGAGCCCAAGGAACAGCGCAAAGTCGACAGCTTCATCGTCTATGGCATGTGCGCGGCGCGCCAGGCGCTCGACGATGCCGGCTGGCATCCGCAAACGCACGAGGATCAAACGCGCACCGGCGTGCTGATCGGTTCGGGGATCGGCGGCGTCGAAGGCATCGCCGACACCGCGGTGACGCTGCATGAAAAAGGCCCGCGCCGCGTGTCGCCGTTTTTCATTCCGGGCCGCATCATCAATCTCGCCTCGGGCTTCGTGTCCATCGCGTTCGGCCTCAAGGGTCCCAATCATTCCGTGGTGACCGCCTGCTCGACCGGCGCCCACGCCATTGGCGACGCGGCGCGCATGATCGCGCTCGACGATGCCGATGTGATGGTGGCAGGCGGCGCGGAATCGCCGGTCAACCGCATTTCGCTTGCCGGCTTTGCGGCGCTTCGCGCGCTCTCCAGCGGCTTTAATGACGAACCCAAACGCGCATCGCGTCCCTACGACAAGGATCGCGACGGCTTCGTGATGGGCGAGGGGGCAGGCGCCGTTGTGCTGGAATCGCTCGATCACGCCAAGGCGCGCGGCGCCAAGATTCACGCCGAGCTTACCGGCTACGGGCTTTCGGGCGACGCTTATCATATCACGGCGCCGGCGCCGGATGGCGATGGCGCCTTCCGCTGCATGGGCATGGCGCTCAAGCGCGCGGGCATCACCCCCGGCGATCTCGATTATATCAACGCGCACGGCACCTCGACGCCACTTGGGGATGAGATCGAACTCGGCGCGGTGCAGCGGCTGGTCGGCAACGCTGCCAGTAAAATCTCCATGTCGTCGACCAAGTCATGCATCGGCCATCTGCTGGGCGCTGCCGGCGCGGTCGAGGCGATCTTCTCAATCCTGGCAATCCGCGACCGGGTTGCCCCGCCCACTATCAATCTGGATAATCCCTCGGTCGAGACGCCGATCGATCTGGTGCCGCACACCGCGCGAAAGCGCGATATCGACACTGTGCTGTCGAATTCGTTCGGATTCGGCGGAACGAATGCCTCGCTGATCTTGCGCCGCTACGCGGACTAGCGCAGCGCCCCAAGCTTTCGCCATATTTTTTCCCGACGTTCGGACGCGCGCTGCTGACCTTTCCGAACGTTGCGCGTGATCCAACGGAGTGCGATGACCTTGCAGGTGCCGACGAGGGGAGCGTGGTTTTGAATTCAGTTCCACCCTCACCAGGCGATGGTGGGCCGCCGCCGATATTGCGCTCGCCACGCGCGGCGCTGGAACCCCAACTCGTTCCGCTGCCGCAACGGCGCTCCCGGCGCGTGCGCCATCCGTTGGTGATCGCCGGCAATGCTTTCTTCACGCTGCTGGTCGTGATTTCGGTGACCGTTGGGGCTGCCCTCTATTGGGGCAAGGAGCGCTTTGACGCGCCCGGGCCGCTGACCGAGGATAAAGTGGTCAATATTCCGCGCGGTCTTGGCATCCGCGATATTTCCGAGCTGTTGGCGCGCGCAGGCGTGATCGATCAGCCCTGGGTTTTCGTCGGCGGCGTGACGGTGCTCAAGGCGCGTGGCGGGCTCAAGCACGGCGAATATGAATTCACCAAGCATGCGAGCCTTTCCGACGTCGTTGAGACCATCATCTCGGGCAAGGTGGTGCAGCACGCCGTGACCATCCCCGAGGGGCTGACCTCCGAGCAGATCGTCGCGCGTCTGTTGCAAAACGACGCGCTCACCGGCCAGATCAAGGAAATTCCGCATGAGGGGACGCTGCTGCCGGAGACTTACAAATTTACCCGCGGCATGAGCCGCGCGCAGATCATCGAGCGCATGCGGGAATCTCACCAGCGCGTCTTGTCGGATATCTGGCAGCATCGCGAGCCGGACCTCCCGCTCAAGACCCCGGACCAGCTCATCACGCTTGCGTCCATCGTGGAAAAAGAAACCGGCAAAGCCGAGGAGCGCTCGCGCGTGGCGGCGGTGTTCATCAACCGGCTGAATAAAAAGATGCGACTGCAATCCGATCCGACCATCATCTACGGATTGACTGGAGGCAAGGGATCGCTCGGCCATCCGCTCACCAAGAGCGAAATGGAGCAGCCTTCGCCCTACAATACCTACCAGATCGATGGCCTGCCGCCGGGCCCGATCGCCAATCCCGGCCGCGCCTCGCTTGAAGCCGCCGCTAATCCGGCGCGCACCAAGGACCTCTATTTCGTGGCCGACGGCACCGGCGGTCATGTGTTTTCCGAGAACTATGAGCAGCATCAGAAGAACGTAGCGCGCCTGCGCGTGCTTGAGCGCGCCAAGTCGCCGGAGCCTGCGCCCAAAACCACGGGCACCAAGCCGAACGGCATCAAGCACTAGGGGCGCACTCTTGTGAGCCTCGCGTGACGCCGCTAAGGTCGCGCCGCTTCCGATCCGCACCAACCGCACGAGAACGCATTCGATGGCCCTGTCGAGCATGACCGGATTTGCTCGCGGCCACGGGGTCGCGGGTGCCTATGCCTGGAGCTGGGAGCTCAAATCGGTCAACGCCAAGGGCCTCGACGTGCGTCTGCGTCTGCCGCCGGGCTGGGACGCCGTCGAAGTACCGGTGCGCGCGCGCGCGACGGAAAAGCTTTCGCGCGGCACGGTCTATGCGAACCTCACCGTCGAACGCAAAGGTATTGCGCCCGCCATCAAGGTCAACGAACCGGTGCTGGCCGCGGTGCTGGCAACGCTCAAGAGTCTCGCGGGCAAGGTGGACGCTGCGCCGCCTACGCTTGACGGCATTCTGTCGCTCAAGGGCGTGATCGAAGTGTCCGAGCAAGACGAAAGCGCCGAGGAACGCCGTGCCGCGGAAGCGGCAATCATTGCCGGCTTCGACAGGGCGCTCGCCGATCTCGCTGCCATGCGAGCCGCGGAAGGAGCAACGCTCGGACGGCTGTTGCTGGAACGGCTCGCTGAAATCGCAACGCTCGCAGCGCGCGCGGAAGCTGCACCCGGCCGCAAACCGGAAGCAATCAAGGCGCGCCTTGCCGAGCAGGTCGCTACCTTGCTGGCGGCCTCGCAGCGCTTCGACAGCGACCGCCTGCACCAGGAAGCAATCCTGCTCGCCAGCAAGGCTGACATTCGCGAGGAATTGGACCGTCTGGCCTCGCATGTCGCCCAGGCTCAATCGATGATCGCAGCGGGTGGCGCGGTCGGGCGCAAGCTCGACTTCATGGCGCAGGAGCTCAATCGCGAATCGAATACACTCACCGCCAAGGCCAATGTCGTCGAGCTCACCAATATCGGCCTCGAGCTCAAGAGCGTGGTCGATCAATTCCGCGAGCAGGTGCAGAACCTGGAGTGAGTTCAATGGCTGGCGTGTCGCATCAAAAAATCGCCCGCCGCGGGCTGATGTATGTCCTGTCGTCGCCGTCCGGCGCCGGCAAGACGACGCTGTCGCGCCAGTTGCTCAAGGGCGATCCCTGGATTCATCTGTCGATCTCCGTCACCACGCGCGCCAGACGTCCGGGCGAGCGCGAAGGGCGCGATTATTATTTCGTCGACCAGAAGAAATTCATGGCGATGAAGCGCAACGGCGAGTTGCTGGAATGGGCAGTCGTGTTCGGCAATTACTACGGCACGCCGCGCGCGCCGGTCGCCAAGGCGCTCGCGTCCGGCCGCGATGTCCTGTTCGATATCGACTGGCAAGGCACGCAACAGCTGCGCGAAAAAGCGCGCAGCGATCTGGTCAGCGTGTTCCTGCTGCCGCCGTCGGTGGGGGAATTGGAGCGGCGGCTACATACCCGCGGTCAGGACAACAAAAAGACAATCCGGCAGAGAATGTCGAAAGCTTCCGAAGAGATGAGCCATTGGGCGGAATACGATTACGTCGTCATCAACAAAAGATTGCCGCGCGCATTCTCCGAATTGCGTGGAATCCTGATCGGCGAACGCTTGAAGCGCGAACGCCAACCCGGGCTGTCGAGTTTCGTGCGCAAACTGCAAAGCCAGTTGCGCCGGCGTTAGCGCGCTATCCGGAACGTGGGAGTGGATTGCCGGACCGGATCGCGCGCAAACCCATCACGCCGTCAGCACCACGCGCCCGACGATCTTTCCGGCGCGCAAATCGTCAAGCGTTTGCGATGCCTGAGCGAGCGGCCGTTCGGCAATGGGCGGGGCTGCGATATTCTTCTTGCGCACGAGGTCGATCAGCTCACGCGCTTCCGCCAGGGTGCCGGTCTGCGTGCCCTCGATCGACATGGCCTTGAGCGGGAACATGGCGACCGCGGTGGTATAGCCGCCGCCAATAAGTCCGGTGACGACGACCTTGCCGCCTTTAGCCAGGACGCCGGTCGCGAAATTGAGCGACTTGTCCGTGCCTGCGAAATCGACCGCGGCGTAAATGCCGCCGCTCGCTTTGAGCACCTCCTTGCGCGCGCCGGCGTCTGCCGGGTCGAATGCTGCGTTTGCGCCGGCAGCGAGGGCCGCCTCACGCTTTTTGACGTCGATATCGGCCACGTAAAGCGCCCCACCATACATCGCTCGCGCCAGCGCGAGCCCCATCAGCCCGACGCCGCCCATGCCGATGAGCAGCAGCGGCCCGCGGCTCGCGCGTCCGGCCAGGCGTTTGAGCGCGGCATAGGCGGTGAGGCCCGAGCACATCAGCGCGCCAGCGTAAGCCGCCGTCAGCGGCGCATAGTCGATCGCATAGCGTGGATGCGGGATCAGGACATGCGTCGCATAGCCGCCGTCGACGGTGATGCCGAGATGGCGCGGCGCCGCGCAGATATTTTCCTCGCCGGCCTTGCATGCCGGGCATTCACCGCAACCGATCCAGGGGTAGACCGCGACGGGCGTGCCGGCTTTGGCGTCAGCATCCGGTCCCACGGATTCGATCGCTCCGGCGATCTCGTGGCCGAGGGTGAAGGGCAGCGTGCGACCGCTGCGTATGTCGAGCTGCTTGCCGTCGCCGAGCAGGAAATAGCCGTCTTGCATGTGCAGATCGGAGTGGCAAACGCCGCAGCGGGAGATGCGCACCAGCACTTGCTTCCCCAGCGGGCGCGGCGGCTCGACGACGGTCTCGCACAGCGGGGCGCCATAGGCGGTGAGGGACTGGCGTTGCATGGGCATGCGCGGATTCTACACCGCGCGCTTCGTCTGCCCAGCGAAAATATTTGCGAGCCGCACGAAGCCCTCCACCGGAATTTCTTCGGCCCGCGCGGTCGGCTCAATCGCCGCCGCCGCAAGCAATGCGGCCGTGTCCACGCCGAGCGATTTCAAGCTCTGGCGCAGCATCTTGCGGCGCTGGCCGAAACCGGCCTCGGTCACACGCTGCAAGGCGATAGCTTCGCATGCCAGAGGCTGCCGGCGCGGCAGCAATTGCACGACCGAAGACGTGACCTTGGGCGGTGGCACGAAGGCGGACGGATTGACGTCGAACAGGATTTTGGCGTGGCAGCGCCAGCCCGTCAGCACCGACAAGCGGCCGTAAGCCTTGCTCCCGGGTGCGGCGACGATGCGCAGCGCCACTTCGCGCTGGAACATCAGAACCAGCGCGTCGTACCAGGGCGGCCACGGCTCGGCGGTCAGCCATCCGACCAAAAGCGCGGTCGCAATATTGTAGGGCAGGTTGGCGATCACGCGCGCAGGCGCGCCCCCCAACTGCGTGCGCGCATCGAAGCGCAGCGCATCGCCCGCAACGACGTCGAGGCGGCCCGGATAGCGCGCCATGATGTCTTGCAATGCGGTAACCGCGCGCTCGTCGCGCTCGATCGCGATGACGCGCTTTGCGCCCGCAGCGAGCAGCGCGCGCGTCAATCCGCCCGGGCCGGGTCCGATCTCGACGACCGTGACGCCGTCGAGCGGCCCGCCGGCGCCGGCAATGCGAGCCGTAAGATTGAGGTCGTGCAGGAAATTCTGGCCGAGGGACTTTTTGGGCTTGAGGTCGTATTTGCGGATGACCTCGCGCAGCGGCGGCAGGTCGTCGATCTGGGCCATTCGATATGGACTTGACGTTATTTGGCCGGCATCAGCGCCGGCGCATTGGCCGCGAGCCTGGCCGCAAGACTGAGGGCCGCCACCAGGCTCGTGGGATCGCCCTTGCCGGTGCCGGCAATATCGAACGCCGTGCCGTGGTCCGGCGAGGTTCGCACGAACGGCAAGCCGAGCGTCACGTTCACGGCGTGATCGAATGCCAGCGTTTTAATCGGGATCAGCGCCTGATCGTGATACATGCAGAGCGCAACGTCGTAAGTCGCACGCGCTCGTTCGTTGAACAGCGTATCGGCGGGGAGCGGCCCATGCGCGTCGATGCCTTCGGCGATCAGCTTCGTCACGGCTGGGGCAACCACCGTCGCATCCTCGCCACCGAGCGCGCCGTCTTCGCCGGCATGCGGGTTGAGGCCGGCAATCGCAAGACGCGGGCGCGCGATGCCAAAGCGCCCGGCAAGATCGCGCGCGACGATACGCCCCGTTTCCACGATCAAGTCCGTTGTGACGCGTGCCGGCACCTGCGCCAGCGGCAGGTGGATGGTGACGGGCACGACCGCGAGTTCCGGGGACCACAGCATCATGACCGGATGCAGTGTTTTGCCGATCGCCTCGCCGGCGAGCCGTGCCAGGAATTCGGTATGGCCGGGTTCGGCAAAGCCCGAGCGATAGAGCACGTTCTTGGCGACCGGGTTGGTGACGACGGCCCCGGCACGTCCCGCCAATACATCGGCGACCGCGCGGCGGATCGAGGCGATCGCCGCCGGCGCGCTCGTGGCGTCGGGCTTGCCCGGCATTGCGGTGATCGGTAGATCGAGCGCGACCACCGGCAATGCATGGGCAAAGGCGTCGCCCGCTTGTGTGGGCGCCACCTCGGCGAGCGCGACGTCGAACCCGAGCGCGCGAGCCCGGCCGCGCAGGAAACCCGCATCGCCGATGATGTAGAATGGCGGCAAATCAAGTTCGACCCGACGCTGCCAGATCGCAAGCGTCAAATCGGGGCCGATGCCGGCCGGCTCGCCGAGCGTCAACGCCAAGGGAAGGCCAGCAGCGGCGCTCATCTGGCTTCTTTGTACTCGATCATTGCTTCTTTGCGGATTTCGTCCAGATAGCGCTTGGATTGCGCTTCGAACCGCTCGTTGAAGATCTTTTCACGCAGTTCGTGCTTGATCGGCGAATCCGTCTTGGTTTCCTTTTTGCCACAAAGCGCGAACATCTGAAGGCCCTGCGGCGTGGCGTCGGGCGTGGTCAGATGACCCATTGGCATCGACCCCAAAAGATCGCGCAATGCGGGGGTGAGATCCGCCGAACTGCGTGTGACCGGTTCGCGCACCGCCACGTCGCGCATCGCACGGGCGTAATTGAGGCCCTCCTTGCAGGCAACGAACCGCGTGCGCAGGGTTTCGGCCTCACGGCGTTTCGCCTCAACGAAAGCTGCAGGAGAATCTCGCTGGATCACGATCATGATCGGATACAGGGTGTAGATAAAGCCGACGCTTTCGGCGGCGCTTTCGGTTTCGTTGCGGGCGCGCAGGGCGTTGGCGACATCGGAATCGCCGACTTCCAGCGATGGCCCGAATTTACCGCGCACCAGCTCGCTCCAGGTCATTTGAGCGCGGAGGCGAGCTTTGACGGTGCTCGGCTCGATGCCCGTCCGGCCGAGCAATTGCGAGAACTGCGCCACGGTAATGTGCTGGCGCAGCGCCATGGTGGTGAACGCTTTGTCGACGTCCTTGTCCTTGATTTCCAATCCATAGGTCTTGGCCTTGGCGATCTCGATCCGCTCATTGATCAGTTCATTGATCACGTCCTGGCGTGGCGGCGTCTTGTGGGATGAGGATGCGAGCAGCTTGCTGCGCTGCTCAATGTCGTAGGCGGTGATCGGCGAGCCATTGGCCACCACCACCACTTGCGCGCTGGCAATAGCCGGAAGACCAAACATCGCGGCGAACGCGAGGGTCGCCAGCCAGCGCCGGAAGGTGTGAGGTTTTGCAACTGTCTTCAGCATCGCACGATCCACGATTTGCGGGGCTGACGGCGCCTTATGCGCCAATCCGGCCGGCACTACAGCCCGCCAAGCGAGCCGATGCCCTGGCTCACCGATGTGCCGCCGAGCGTACGCAGGCTCAATTGCAGCATGATCGAATGGTCGCGCACCGGCGTCCCGCTTCCGTACGTATAACTTGTAATGTAATTCAGGGCCAAGATGAGGCAATCGTCGATATAACCGAGCCCGATGCGGGTCTGGTCGAATTGACCGGCATTGATGTCGTAGCGCGCGCCGCCCAGAAGCACCCAATTGGCGTCGAGTTTAACCGAGCCGGTGCCGAGAATACCCTGGCGGCGGGTGAGAAAGCCCAATTCGGGCTGTGCGGCATAATCGCCATAGAGCAGGCTGACATCCCAGCGGTCGAACTTGGCGCGCGCCTCAAGCTCGGTGCGCTTGACCGCCATCGTGTCGGAGTCGAAGCGGAAGCGGCTCGAGAACGTGTAGGTCTTGTTCGGCTGGAACGACAGGCGCGATACGTAATCGGAGCGGGTGGTGTCCAGCCCGCTGCCAAGACCGGTATTGGATATCCCGCCGACAGCGAAGGAATTCTGCCCGAACAGCTGGTATGACTGTCCGAACAGCGCATCGACGAAGCCGCCATGATTGAACTGTGCGGTGTATTGCATGCCGTAATTGGCGCGGCCGCCGCCTTCTTCGCGGTCCCAGCCGGAGAACTTGTCGACGCGGAACAGATTGCTGTCGTCGAACACCAGACTTTGCGCATCCTCGTTCGGCCACTGCCCGATCTGCGTTTCGTTCGGCCGCGCGATCACCTGCGCGATCGGCTGCACCGTCTGCGTGCCCCAGGATTCTGCGCTGATAAAGGGATAGCGGTACTCCAGGCCGACCGTCGGCATGGCGCGGATCAGATTGCTGTCACCGGTCGCGATGTAGTTCGCGACGCTGGGGTCGTTGGCGACCTGCAATGAGGCGGCATCGACGCGCAGCGAGGTGAACGGGGTCCATTGCTGGCCGATCGAGTCGGTGATGGTTTCGCGCCAATGCGCTTCCGCGGAGAAGCGGCTGTAGTTGCCGGGAATGCCGCGCAGCAAACAGCTGGCCGGCGTCTTCACCGCAGGATCGGCGGTCAGACACATGCTCTCGCCATTTGTGCCCGCGGTCAGGGCGCTCTGCGTAATGGCGTCAAAATTGGCCTGGTTGCGCGTGAGGCTGGTGAAGTTGAGGTTATAGCCAAGTTCGCCGCCGAGCACCGGATGATCGAAGACGTAGTCGTAATCGATCACAGGATGGATAACCGGAATCTGCTTTTGCACGTCGGCGTCCGAGAAGCCGAGGTAATAGATCGTGCGCGCGTCGAAGTAACTTCGGTTGCCTTTGCCGGCGAGGTAAAGCTGCGAAATGCCCTCGCTCGCGCCGGCGTCAAACGGATCGGTGACGTTGTATCTCGACAGGCGCGGGTTGTAATCCTGCAGGAACGTCTTGTCCGAAAGTATGAGCGCGTCCCAGCCCCACACCCATTTGTCGGTGAGTGCGAACTGACCCGCGCTTTCCACGCTGCCGCGCCAATCGCGATAGCCGGGCGCGCCGATGCCGGGCGCGGCCGGCGCGAACTTGTCCTTGTCGAGCTGGTAGATGCCGGCGCCGCGGATCGAATAGGCGCCGTTGAGCAGACGCTGGCGGAATTCACCCTGCATCAGGACGCCCTGACCGCTGGTGACCAAAGGCGCCAGGGTCACATCGTAGTCCGGCGCCAGCGCCCAGTAGTAGGGCACTTCGAACCCGACGCCATAAATCGACTTCGACGAGATCGAAGGCACCAGCAACCCGGTCTTGCGCTTGACGGTCGGGTCGGGCGCGGAGAAATAGGGAAGCCACGCTACCGGCTTGCCGAAGAATTCGATGCTCGCATCCTCGAAATAGATCATCTTCTCGGTCTGATCGTGGATGATGCGGGCAGCCTTGACCTGCCACAGCGGCGGCTTCGTCGGATTGTCTTTGCAGGGCGCGCACGCTGTATAGACGCCGTTATGGAAGACGGTGAAATTGCCGGCTGTGCGTTCCGCGCGCGCGGCCGCCATGCGGGTCTTGTCGGGCGTTTCAACCCGCAGCGAGTCGACGAAGCCGTCGCGGTAGTCGTCCGACAGGTCGATGATCTCGCCGTGGGTGACCTTGCCGTCCGCCTCGGTCAGCCGGACATTGCCTTCGGCGTGCAGGCGCTTGGTGGTCTGATCGTAGATGACGCGGTCGGCTTCCAACGTCGAGCCGCCGTAATAGATTTGCACGTTGCCGACGGCAGCGACGCGATGATTGCTGTAGTCGTAGTCGATCTCTTTCGCTTGCACGAGCATCTGCTTTTGCCCGGACTTGTCGCGCTCGATGGTGATCTTCGATTTTGGCGGCGCGGGCGGCGGCTTGGGAAATTCGAGCTTCTGTTGTCCGATGGCCGGCGTGGACGCAAGCAAGCCGCCACACGCCAGCATGGCGAGGACGGCAAGAAACGCTGACGCGCCGCGGCGGTGAGGCCGGGGCGCTGGTGGACGAGCGTGAGCCACCCCCGCCATCACCCGTCCTCCTGGTACAACAAAGCGATAAATCCCGTCAGACCCCCGGCGAGCACAGGCAGCCACGCTGCTGCAACAGGGTGCATCAGGTCGGCCTTGCTCAAATCCTCAGTCACTTTCGATAAAACGTAAAGCAGAAAGCCCGCACCCACGCCACTCAAAACCATCTTCTGGACGCCGCCGAACCGGAAGAAGCGTAAACTCACGGATGCGGCAAGGAAAACCATGGCGGTCAGTAAAAACGGCCGCGCCAGAAGCTTCTGAAATTGGAATCTATAGCCTGCGGCGACGAGACCCGCGTGTTCCGCGATCTTGATATACAGTGGCAGTTCCCAAAATGGCACAGTTTCAGGCGTCGCAAAGCTTTCGCGGACTTGTTCCGGCGTCAGGCTTGTTTTGAGCCGATAGACCCGTTCGTCGACCGGCAGCACGGCGAGCCCGTAGACGCGGGCGCCGAGCAGCCGCCAGACGCCGGGGTCGAGGATCGCGGCGCGCGCCTCGATGCGTTGCTTGAACTGGCCGGCCGCGTCGAAGGTGAAGACCGACACGCCGTTGAGCGTCGTACCCTGGTCGCGGCTCGATTTGGCATTGATGATGGCTTGACCGTCGCCTGACTGCTGGGCCACCCAGAAGCTGCCGCCGCTCGATGCGCCGGTCGGCTTTTGCCCGAACAATTCGGCCTCGTAACGCTTGGCGCGCTCCTGCATGAGGGCGGAGATCGGATTGTAAATCGTGGTTGCGACGATGCCGAGCAGGAAGGCGACCACAAGCGCGGGCGAGATGAATTGCCACGCCGACATGCCGGCTGCGCGCGCGACGACCAGTTCCAGCCGCCGCGACAAATTGAGGTAGCAGGACATGGCGCCGATCAGCACGCAGAACGGCATCATGCGCTCGGTTACCTGCGGGACGCGGTAAAGCGAGGTCTTGGCCACCAGCAGCGCGGAGACATGCGGGATCTCGCTGGCGCGCCGCATCAATTCGAAATAATCGAGCAGTGCGATCAGTGCGAACGTGCCGACGAAGGTGAGCAGCACCGCGCTCAAAAAGCGCAGTCCGAAATAGCGAACCAATGTTGCTCCCACGATCGGCATGTTCATCTCATGACGAGGCGAAGCGCTGACCAAAGCGCGCGGTGATGGCGTCGAACCAATTGACGAGTGCCGCCGGCGGCTCGAGGATTACCCCGCGCCGGATCACGACCAGGCCGAACACAATTGCGGCGGCAACCGCCAGAAATTGCAACGACAGCATCCACGGGATGCCGACGCCGAGCACGGTCGATCCAAATCCGATCAGCCGCAGCAGTGCCACGCCGCCGACGGCGCCGACCATCGACAAAGTGCGGCTTTGCCGGTTGGTGCGCGGCGCGCCAAGATAGGCGAAGGCCAGCACCACGAAGGCGATCGGATAGAGCGGCGCGATCAGCCGGTCGTAGAGCTCGGCCCGGAACTGAGCTGGCTGCTCGCGATAGAACGGATCGTTCGGGTCGGGCAGGATCAACTGCCACAGGTAGCGCTCGCGGATCGAATATTTCACGGCCTGCGGACCGCTGGCGAATTGCGACAGGTCGAAAGCGTAGCGCTTGAACCGCACCATCGCCGGATCGCGTTCGCTCACCGCGTGACGCTGCACCACGCCCCTTTGCAGCACGAGAAACGTGCCCTTGTCGTTGTCGATCAACTCGCCAAGCTCGGCCGTGATCGTCACGCGCTCGGCCGGGTTGCGGCGGTCGTCGAGCAGGATGCCGAACAGTTGTCCGTTCGGGCGCCGCTCGCGGATATGGATGGTGACCCCGCTCTCGATCGCGGTGAAGCGGCCCGGCTGCACGATGGTCTGCACCACATTGGCGCGCACCTCGGTGAGCCAATCGCGCAGCATGCGCAGTCCCTTGGGCGCGAAATAGGCGCTGATCGCCGCAACCATCAGCGACACGACGACCGCCACGACCATGAACGCGCGGAACAGGGCCCACGGCGACATGCCGGAGGCGTTCATCACGATGATTTCGCTGTCTGCGGACAGCTTGTTGAGAACATGCGCGACCGCGATCAGCAGCGCGATCGGCGCGATCACCAGCACCAGAAGCGGGACGATTAAACCGGTGATGCCGATGAACACCAGGATGTTCTGGCCCTGATTGGTCATCAGATCGACGTCGCGCAACGCCTGTGTGACCCAGATCACGGCGGTCAGGCTGACCAGCACGATCACGAAGGCACCGAACGTGGTGCGGAAGATATATCGGCTGATCGACCCCATGCGCGGCGGCGTCCCCCAAATCCCAGCATGCGCCCGCCCGCCGCCCGGCTTCCCCCGCCGGACGCCGAGCGTCTAGAGCGTAATCCCAACCCCCGTCAGGTTTACCTTGATCGGTCCACAAAGTGGCCGGGCAATGGCAAAGCCGTTGAACATGCACAATAAAAAGTTAAGGCGGGGCCGGGCCTTAGCCCCGATCCAAGCCCGTGGCGGCCGATTCTGGCAAGGGAATACCTCAATGATCTCAAGCCCGGGTCAGCCGCCCGGCGGCCCGCATGAAAAGCCCGTGAATCCGGCGATTTTGGCCTTTGCAGCGAGGCCGGAGCGGGCCATATGGGGGCAGTCCCGCCGCGTTTCGGCTGCCAGCCCCAAGGATCCGCCCATGTCCGACGCCCTCAAGCTCGGATTCGCTCCCTTTGCAGCCCCCGCCGGGGGCGTTTTGTTTGTGTTCTGCGACGACCGCCTCACCCTGGGGCCAGCCACTCGCAAGGCCCTCGGGCCGGCCGCAGGTCTGGTGGCGCGCGCTGCCAAAGCAGAGGCGTTCAGTGGCAAGAGCGGCTCGACGCTTGAACTGGTTCTGCCGGAGGGCATCAAGGCCAGCCGCCTGGTGGTGATCGGCGTGGACAAGGCGGGGACATCGGCGGCCAAGGATTTCCGGAAGCTCGGCGGGCTCGTCATGGGCAAGCTGCCGCCGAGTGCTGCCGAAGCGACCGTATTTGCCGAATTGCCCGGCGGCACAATGCGGCCCGAACAAGCGGCCGAGATCGCGCAAGGCATCAGGCTGCGCGCCTATGCCTTTGACCGTTACAAGACCAAGCGCAAGGACGACGAGCATAAGCCGAAGAAGCGGGCTGTGACGATCGCCACGAGCGAGCCAGCAGTCGTGCGCAAGGCGAGCGTCGCGCCCGATGCTGTGACCGCAGGCGTGCTCACGGCGCGCGATCTCGTCAACGAGCCGGCCAATGTGCTCTATCCGGAGGAGTTCGCGCGGCGTGTGGGCGCGCTGAAAAAGCTTGGCGTCGCGATCGACGTGCTCGATCTCAAGGCGATGAAAAAGCTCGGCATGGGCGCCTTGCTTGGCGTCGGGCAGGGGTCGCGGCGCGAGAGCCGCGTTGTCGTCATGCGCTGGAATGGCGGTAAGAAGGGCGAGGCGCCGGTCGCGTTTATCGGCAAGGGCGTGTGCTTCGATACCGGCGGCATCTCGATCAAGCCAGCGGCGGGCATGGAGGACATGAAAGGCGATATGGCGGGGGCTGCCTGCGTCACCGGCCTGATGCAGGCGCTGGCGGGCCGCAAAGCCAAGGTCAACGCTGTCGGCATCATCGGCGTGGTCGAGAACATGCCGGACGGCAACGCGCAACGGCCCGGCGATATCGTGACATCGATGTCCGGGCAGACCATCGAAATCATCAACACCGACGCCGAGGGGCGTTTGGTGCTGGCGGACGTCATCTGGTACGCGGCCAAGCGGTTTAAGCCGAAATTCATGGTGGATCTTGCAACGCTCACTGGCGCCATCATCGTCGCGCTGGGGCACGAATATGCCGGCATGTTCTCAAACAACGACACGTTGGCCGAACGGCTGACGCAGGCGGGCGAAGCAACCGGCGAAGTGGTCTGGCGCATGCCGCTATCGAAAGACTACGACAAGCTGATCGATTCAAAATTTGCCGATGTGAAGAACACCGGCGGGCGCATGGGTGGCGCCATCACCGCGGCGCAGTTCATCCAGCGCTTCGTCGCGGACAAGACGCCGTGGGCGCATCTCGATATCGCCGGCACAGGATTCGATAGTCGCCAGAGCGAAACAAACAAGAGCTGGGGCTCGGGCTGGGGCGTGCGGCTGCTCGACCGGCTCGTTCAGGATCACTACGAAAGATAATTCGCCGGGGAACCGACGCATGACCGAACTTCTGTTCTACCACCTGCAAGGCCAGAAGCTCGAAGGCGTGCTGACGCCCTTGCTGGAGAAGTCAATCGAGCGCGGCTGGCGCGTCGTCGTGCAAGGCGCGTCGGAAGAGCGCATCGAGGCGCTCGATGCCCATCTGTGGACCTATCGTGACGACGGCTTTCTTCCGCACGGCACTTGGCGCGAGACCGAGGCCTCCGCGCAGCCGGTGTTGCTGACTATCAACGGCGGTAATCCTAACCAGGCGAGTGTGCGCTTTCTGATCGACGGTGTCGCCGTGCCGGACGACGCGGAAAGCTATCAGCGCATCGTGCTGCTGTTCGATGGCGAGGATGAGGACGCGGTCGCCACCGCCCGCACACATTGGAACGGGGCCAAGGCCAAAGGCTTCGATGCGACCTATTGGCAGCCGGATGAGCAGGGCCGGTGGGTGAAAAAGGCCTAGGCTATGGCGTCGGCGGTGTCGGCCGATGCGCTCAGCCAATGGCCTAGCAGCCAATGGCCCAGTGGTTAACCGCCTGGTGAGGCTCGGCTTGCCGCCGCCATCGTCCTGACGCAAAATCCATCTTAAGGAACAAGCGGCTAGGTCAGCCGGGGGAGATCGAATTGCCGCGCCGCAGCGCCCATCTATGGCTCTTGTGCGCCTGCGCCGCCGCGCTTTCGGCAGGGCTTGCGGGCTGCGCCGGCAATTTCGACGTTCTCGAAAATGCCGGCCAAGGCCAGAAGCACAGTAGTTTCTTCCGAACGCCCGATTGGGCGAAGGCCAACGATCCGAAACATACCATTTCGCTCGGGCCGTCCGGGCCGGTTGCGCTCGAAGATTTGGTCGGCGCCGATGGGGGCTGCGCGCCCGCGGTCGTGCCGGCCGCAGAATCCGCCCAGGCGGCGCAGCCAGCACCCGCCGTAACACCGGTCGCCGCACCGTCGCCGTCGCCGGCGGCGCCGCCGCCGCCGCCGCCCGATCGGGCGGTCGGCTCGCTCGCCGGCGATCTGGCGGGGCCACCAATGCCGCAAGGCCCGGCGCCGACACCAATATCGAAGCGGACGAAGGTAGCCGCTCTGCCGCCCGCCCCGGAGCCGCTTCCGGGTCCCCAACCCGACGGCCCGCAGGTCATCGGCGGTATCGCGCTTGGTATGAGCGAATGCGACGCCGTGCGGCGCGCCGGAAGGCCGAGCAGTGTGAGCATCGGCGCCGGCAACAAGGGAGAGCGCAAGGTCGTGCTCACCTATCTGACCGGCGACAGACCTGGCATCTACACCTTCGATTCCGGCCGCCTGAAGGAAGTGGATCGCGCGCCCGAGCCCCCGGCGCCGCCGCCGACAGCAAAAAAGAAAGTGAAAAAGAAAATCGTCAAGAAGAAACCCAACAAAACCGTCCAGTCGAATTACGAGCGCTCTTACGTTCAGTGAGCCTGAGCATGATCCCGAAAAGTTGGGAACCGGTTTTCCGGACAGATCATGTGAACGTAAAATGTTAGGCTGGGCGACGTGATTCAATAGGGGTGGAGTGTGCTCTCGGCGTGCGCTCAGGCGGTTTCCAGCGCGCGGCTTGCGGCCAGCCATTCCTCTTCCGCGGCAGCAATCGATGCAACCACTTGCGCGCGCGTCTTCGAAAGCTCCGCCGCGCGCGCGGGATCGCGCGAAAAGACGTCGCCCTCGGCGAGCGATGCGTCGAGCCGCTGAAGCTGGCGCGTAAGCTGCGTGATCGCGAGTTCGGCAGCCGAGACTTTCTTGCGCAAGGGCGCCGTATCGACGCGTTTTGCGGCCGCCGCCCGGCGCGTCTGCACCGGATCGACTCGTGCGGCGGATTTCGAGCCGACGGTGTTTCCGCGCGTGTCCGACGCCAAAACATAACGGCGGTAATCGTCGAGGTCGCCATCGAACGGCTTCACCTTGCCGCCGGCGACGAGCCATAGGCGATCGACGCAAGCCTCCAGCAGATAGCGGTCATGCGACACCAGGATCACGGCGCCCGGAAAATCGTTGATCGCTTCGATCAAGGCGGCGCGGCTGTCGATGTCGAGATGGTTGGTCGGCTCATCGAGGATGATCAGATGGGGCGCCGCAAACGTTGCCAACCCCAGCAACAGCCGCGCTTTCTCGCCGCCCGACAGGCTCGAGACCTTGGTGTTGCCGGCGGCTTGCGAGAAGCCGATGGTGCCGACGCGGCCGCGCACTTTCGCTTCCGGCATATCCGGCATCAAACGGCGCACGTGATCGTAAGGGCTGCCGTCCATGTCGAGTTCGTCGACCTGATGCTGCGCGAAATAGCCGACTTTAAGTGTGGCTGCGCGTGTAATCGTGCCGGTCTCGGGCGCGAGCTTGCCGGCGAGCAGCTTCACCAGCGTCGATTTGCCGTTGCCATTGGAGCCGAGCAGCGCGATGCGGTCGTCGTTGTCGATGCGCAGCGACAGATCGGTCAAAATCGGATGCCCCGGTTCGTAGCCGACCGACACGTCGTCGGTGGCAATGATCGGCGGCGATAACAGTTTTTCCGGCAACGGAATGACAATCGGGCGCACTTCGTCGTTGGTCAGCGCCGCGATCGGCTCCATCTTTTGCAGCATCTTGATGCGCGATTGCGCCTGGCGCGCCTTGCTGGCCTTGGCGCGGAAGCGATCGACAAAAGCCTGCAAATGTTTGCGCTGCGCGTCCTGCTTCTTGACCATTTTCTGGTCGAGCATCATGCGTTCGCGGCGCAGCCGTTCGAAATCGGAATAGCCGCCGCGATAGATCGTGAGCTTCTGGTTTTCCAGCGACAGGATTTGCGTGACGGCATTATCGAGCAAATCGCGGTCATGGCTGATGATGATCATCGTGCTCGGATAGGTCGACAAGTGTTCTTGCAGCCACAGCGTGCCTTCGAGGTCGAGATAGTTTGTCGGCTCATCGAGCAGCAGGAGATCGGGCTCTGCGAACAAAGTGGCGGCAAGCGCCACGCGCATGCGCCAGCCGCCGGAGAATTCCGAGCACGGGCGCGCCTGGTCGGCGGTGGAAAAACCCAGACCCGCAAGGATGGACGCGGCGCGGGCAGGGGCCGCGTGGGCGCCGATATCGGCGAGCCGGGTCTGGATCTCGGCGATGCGATGAGGATCGTGCGCGGTCTCGGCTTCTTCCAGCAATTGCGAGCGTTCGGCGTGCGCTTTGAGCACGACTTCGACCAGGGTTTCAGGTCCATCCGGCGCTTCCTGCGCGAGACGTCCGATGCGCCAGCGCGGCGGCAATTCGACGCTGCCATGTTCGGCGCCGAGGTCCCCGGTAATGACGTTGAATAATGTCGACTTCCCGGTTCCGTTGCGGCCGACGAGGCCGACGCGGGCGCCCGGCGTGATACGGGCGGAAGCTTCTTCCAGGAGGACGCGGCCAGCAATGCGGACAGTCAGGTCGTCGATGACAAGCATGCGCGCCTTTTGGCTGAGCGCGCCCCATGACGCAATCCCTCTTTTGGCGGGACGGTTAGCCGAACTTGCCGGGGCGAAATGCGCCCGGTATAAGCCGCAGCAATTCGTCTCTCCAATCAAAGCAATAAGGATGATCCGATGGCGGTCGAGCGTACTTTTTCGATCCTTAAACCCGACGCGACCGCGCGCAACCTGACCGGCGCCATCAATGCCATGATCGAGGCCGCGGGGCTTCGCATTGTCGCGCAACGCCGCATCCACATGAGCAGGGCGCAAGCGGAAAAATTCTACGAGATCCATAAGGCGCGCCCGTTCTACGGCGAACTGGTCGAGTTCATGACCTCTGGCCCCGTAATCGTGCAGATTTTGGAAGGCGACAACGCCGTCGCCAAGTATCGCGACGTCATGGGCGCCACCGATCCGGCCAAGGCGGCAGATGGCACCATTCGCAAGGTGCATGCCAAATCCGTCGGCGAAAATTCGGTGCACGGCTCTGATTCAGCCGACAACGCGAAAATCGAGATCGCGCAGTTCTTTTCCGCCAACGAGATCGTAGGCTAGTCACCCTTCGGGAGACCTCGCCGGCGTGCATTCGATCGCGCAGACGCTCGACCCGTCCGCCTGGAGTGCGTTGCTCACGCACGGCTGGGGCGATTTGGATGAGGCGAC
>DATATS010000138.1:0-6845 GCA_036268675.1 Pseudolabrys sp. | reverse complement strand
ACGTGGCCCATGTAGGCGCGCACCACGGGGAGCGTGAATTGCTCGACCATCTTGCGCAGTTCGGCGACGCCCTTTTCGTTGGCCGCGATCTGCGCCTTGATGTCGTTGACGTTCTGCACCGGATTGCGCGCCGGATATTTCGCGCCGGTGAGCACGGCCATCAGCTCCTTCTCGCGGAAGCGGCCGCGATCGACCAGCTTGACGTTGTCCATGTAGACGCCTTCCTGCTCGATGGTCGTCGCATTGGGCGACATCGAGCCGGGCGAAATGCCGCCGACATCGGCGTGGTGGCCGCGCGATGCCACCCAGAACAGGATGGATTTCTTTTTGTCGTCGAACACCGGTGTGCAGACGGTGATGTCGGGCAGATGCGTGCCGCCATTGTAGGGCGCGTTGATGGCATAGACATCGCCGGGGGCGATTCTGCCCTTGTTGTCGCGGATGATGGATTCGACCGAGCGATCCATCGAGCCGAGATGCACCGGCATGTGCGGCGCGTTGGCGACAAGCGTGCCGTCGGCCGAGAACACCGCGCAGGAGAAATCCAGCCGCTCCTTGATATTGACGGAGTAGGCGGTGTTCTGCAGCGACACGCCCATCTGCTCGGCGATCGACATGAAAAGGTTATTGAACACTTCCAGCATCACCGGATCGGCATGCGTGCCGATGGCGAAGCTACGCTTGAGCTTTTTCGCGCGCGTGAGCACCAGATGGTTTTTTGGCGTCAGTTCGGCCTGCCAGCCCGGCTCGATCACGATGGTCTGGTGCGGCTCGATGATAATGGCCGCGCCGTTCACGCGCGCGCCGATTTTAAGCTGGTCGCGGGTATAGACATTCGCCTTGTGCCATTCGCCACCTGAGAAAAACCGCGTGCGTTTTGCTGGCTGCGGCACCTTGCCGCGCGTACGCTTTGCGGCGCGCTCGCTGAACTTGGCGCCGCCGCCGACGGCTTCCAGCGATACGGCCTCGACTACGAGTTGCTTGGTCCGGTCGATAAAACCAAAGCGCGCCTTGTGCGCCGTCTCGAACGCACGCTTCATGGCGGCAAGCGTGCCGGCTTTCACCACCAGCGCCGTGTCGGTGCCGGCGTAGCGGATATGCGCGCGCGCAAAAATCTTGATCTTGGCCGCCGGGACGCTCTGGCCGGCCACCTCCGCCTTCGTCTCGCGGCCAAGCCGGGCGCCGATGCTCTTGATGGCGTTGAGCGCCTTCGGGCCGAGCGGCAATTCGATCGCCTGCTGGCGCGTGGCGCGAATGTCAGCGAGCCCCATGCCGTAGGCCGACAGCAATGACGAGAACGGATGGATCAGCACGCGCGTCATGCCGAGCGCGTCGGCAACGAGACACGCATGCTGGCCGCCGGCGCCGCCAAAGCAGTTGAGCGCATAGCGCGTCACGTCATAGCCGCGCTGCACGGAAATCTTCTTGATCGCGTTCGCCATGTTCTCGACCGCGATCTTGATGAAGCCGTCGGCGATCTCCTCGGAGGACTTGTCGCCAATCTTTTGAGCCAGATTGTTGAAGTCGTGCCGCACGGTGTCGGCGTCGAGCGGCTGGTCTTGATGAGGTCCGAAAATCTTCGGGAAGAAATCCGGCAGCAGCTTGCCGACCATCACATTGGCGTCGGTGACGGCGAGGGGGCCGCCGCGCCGGTAGCAGGCCGGCCCCGGATTGGCGCCGGCTGAATCGGGCCCGACGCGAAAGCGCGCGCCGTCGTAATGCAGGATCGAACCGCCGCCGGCCGCGACCGTGTGGATCAGCATCATCGGCGCGCGCATGCGCACGCCGGCGACTTCGGTTTCGAAAGCGCGTTCGTATTCACCGTCAAAGTGCGACACGTCGGTCGAGGTGCCGCCCATGTCAAAGCCGATCAGCCGGTCGAAGCCGGCCTGCTTGCCCGTTTCCGCCATGCCGACCACGCCGCCGGCGGGCCCGGAGAGAATGGCGTCCTTGCCCTGAAACAATTCGGCGGCGGTCAGGCCGCCCGAGGACATCATGAACATCAGGCGGATTCTTTCTTCGCTCTCCCCAGGGCGGAGAGGGTGGCGTGCGGAGCGCGCCGGGTGAGGGGGATCATGACTTTCCGCCGCCGTAACCCCCTCACCCCGACCCTCTCCCCTATGGGGAGAGGGAGCAGAAGCGTCGCCGTGCATTTCGTCAGCAACGCGCGCCACGTAGCGCCGCAGGATCGGCGACAGATAGGCATCCACCACCGTGGTGTCGCCGCGCCCGACGAGCTTGATGAGCGGCGAGACTTCATGGCTGACGGACACTTGCGCAAAGCCAAGCTCGCGCGCCAATGCGGCGACCTGCTTTTCGTGATCGGGAAACCGGTAGGCGTGCATGAACACGATCGCCACCGCCTCGATGCCGGCGGCCTTGGCCGTTTCGAGTTCGCGCCGCGCACCGGTGAGATCGATCGCGCGTTCGACCGTGCCGTCGGCGCGCACGCGTTCGTCGACTTCGGCGACGCTCTCGTACAGCATGTCGGGCTTGACGATGTGGCGCGCAAAAATTTTCGGCCGCGCCTGATAACCGATCTTGAGTCCGTCGCGAAAACCCTTGGTGATGAGTAACAGCGTGCGGTCGCCCTTGCGTTCGAGCAGCGCGTTGGTCGCGACCGTCGTTCCCATCTTGACGGCGCCGACGCTGCCCGGTGGGATCGCCTGTCCGGATTTCAGGCCGAGCAGATCGCGGATGCCTTGCACCGCTGCATCCGCATAGGCTTCCGGATTTTCCGACAGCAGCTTGTGCGCGGTGAGCCGGCCGTCCGGCCGCCGTCCCACCACGTCGGTGAAGGTGCCGCCGCGGTCGATCCAGAAGTCCCAGGTTTTTGTTTTCGCAGCCATCGCCAGCTTCCCCCCACCGCCTGCCTTAAAGCAGCGCGAAAAAAACGTCAATAAATCGTTGACAATTTATCACCGACGGATAGCCTGCATTCGGAGCAAACCTCGCGGGGGGCGGGGACGATGGCAAAACCACGCATGGACGTCGCGCTCGGACCGATCGTTTCCTCGGCGCATCTGGCGTCGGGGGCAATGCCGGCGCTGTCCGAGCTTGAGTTCGGGCTGATCCTGCTGGGTCATGCATTCGAACGCTGGATGGTGCGCTGCGCGGCGGCGGCCGGCGTTGACGAACTGTCGGCGCTCGACGTGCTTGTCCTGCATACCATTGCCCATCGCGGGCGCGCCAAGCGCGTCGCCGACATCTGCCTCGTCCTCAATATCGAGGACACGCATCTTGTCACCTATTCGCTCAAAAAGCTCGACGCGCACAAGCTTTTGACCAGCGGCAAGCGCGGCAGCGAAAAGACCGTCAGCCTCACCGCCAAGGGCGAGGAGATCGTGCAGAAGTATCGCAAAATACGCGAGGCGCTGCTGGTCGGGCCGGTCAAGGGCACGGGCGCCGACGAGCGCCGTTTGTCGGAAATTGCCGGGCTGATGCGTGCGTTGTCGGGCCATTACGACCAGGCCGCGCGCGCGGCCGCCAGCCTGTGAATGCCGGTTTATTCGCCAATGTGCCAATGAAGTGACGTTTATGCAGCTTGAGACGACTGTTACCATGCAATCCGGCAACAATGCGGGTGCCACAAAGCCCGCGAAGAGGAGAACTCAGATGAAGACACTGTTGCGTATCGTGCTGAGCGCTGTGCTGGTGGGTGGCTTTGCCACTGCCGCATCGGCACAAACCAAATGGGACATGCCGACACCTTATCCGGACGGCAACTTCCACACCAAGAACGACATCCAGTTCACCAAGGACGTGGCGAAGGCGACCAACGGCTCGCTCACGATCCAGGTGCATTCGGCGGGATCGCTGATCAAGCATCCCGAAATCAAGCGCGCCGTGCGGCAGGGCACCGCGCCGATCGGCGAAATTCTGGAATCGCTCGCGTCCAACGAGTCGCCGATCTATGGCGTCGACTCGCTGCCGTTCCTCACGCACGGCTACGCCGATGCCAAAAAACTCTACGCCGCGCAGAAGCCGTATCTGGAAAAGCAGCTCGCCTCCGAAGGCCTGTTGCTGCTCTATTCGGTGCCGTGGCCGCCGCAGGGCATCTACGCCAAGAAGGAGATCAAGTCGGTCGACGATCTCAAGGGCATGAAGTTCCGCACCTATAACGCCATGATCGGCCGCATCGCCACGCTTGCCGGCGCGATCCCGACCCAGATCGAAGTGCCCGACCTGCCGACCGCCTTCGCCACCGGCCGCGTTGACGTGATGATCACGTCCGCCTCGACCGGCGTCGACACCAAGGCGCAGGATTATCTCACCCACTACATCGACACGCAGGCCTGGCAGCCGCGCGACATCGTGTTCGTGAACCAGGCGGCGTTCGACAAATTGACGTCGGCCCAAAAGAAGGCGGTGCTCGCCGCCGCCAAGGTCGCGGAAGAGCGCGGCTGGAAAGCCTCGATGGAGGAGATGCAGATCAAGACCGCCGCGCTGAAGAAAGCCGGCATCATCGTGCTGCCGCCGAGCCCGCAACTGAAGGAAGGTCTCACCAAGATCGGGCAGACCATCGCCGGGGAATGGACGAAGTCGGCCGGTCCCGACGGCGCTGCCCTGCTGGCGGCCTATCACAAGATGGAGCACTAACGGGCGGCTCGGAAACGGCCGCCGGCGTGCGTGCCCTCTTCCTCTGGAGGAGGGTTGCTCGCGCCGGCGGCCAAAGCGGGATGAGGGGCCCGATTGCCAATGCGACGTTTTCTCGAAGCTCTCTACGCCGGCACGCTGTGGGCGTCGGCGCTGTGTCTGGTGACGATCGCAGCCGCGGTCGGCGCGCAGCTCGCAGCGCGTATTCTCGACGGCGCGCTGGCGATGGTGCATCTGCCGCGCACTGACTTCGTCATTCTCTCGCTCGACGAAATTTGCGGCTATTTGCTCGGCGCCGCGAGCTTCCTCGCGCTCGCCGGTACGCTCAAGGCCGGCGTCCACATCCGCGTCACCATGGCGCTGAGCGCGTTCGGCGAACGCGCGCGCCACGTCATGGAAATCTGGGCGTTCGGCTTTTCCGCGGTTGCGTCCGCCTACATAACCTGGAATCTCGGCAGTTTCGCCTACGTGTCGTGGCGCTTCCATGAGGTCTCGTCGGGCGTCGTGCGCGTGCTGCTTGCCTATCCGCAGGCGGTGATGGCGTTGGGCGCAGCCGTGCTCACGGTCGCGATCGTGGACGAGTTCGTGCTGGTGTGCCGCACCGGCCGCCCGACATTCCGTGTCAACGAAGATTCGATTTTGCTGGGCAAGGAATAGCCAGGGAATAGTCATGTCGGTCGTTGATCTCTCCGCCCTCCTGATGTTGCTTTTGTTCGCGGTGCTCGGCTCGGGCGTGTGGATCGCGCTGGCACTGGCCGCGTGCGGCTTCGTTGCGATCCTCACCACCGCCTCGACCCCGCCGGGGCAGGTGTTGGCGACCTCGATGTGGGCGGCATCCGACTCGTGGGATTTGACCGCGCTGCCGATGTTCATCTGGATGGGGGAAATTCTCTATCGCACAAAATTATCCGACGACATGTTCGAGGGCCTGGCGCCGTGGCTGCAGAAATTGCCCGGACGGTTGCTGCATGTGAATGTGGTCGGCTGCGCGATTTTCGCGGCGGTGTCGGGATCGTCGGCCGCCACCTGCGCAACCATCGGCCGCATCGCGTTGCCGGAATTGGTCAAGCGCGGCTACGACGAGAAGATGGCGATCGGCACGCTGGCCGGCTCCGGCACGCTCGGGCTTTTGATCCCGCCGTCGATCATCCTGATCATCTACGCGACCGTGACGGAGCAATCCATCGCGCGGCTGTTCATCGCCGGCGTCATTCCGGGCATCATGCTGGCGCTGCTGTTCAGTGGCTTCATCGTGGTGTGGGCGCTGCTCAACAAGGAGCGCATGCCGCCGCCGGATCCGCATGTGCCGTTCCTCGCCCGCGTCTATGCTTCGCGCCGGCTGATCCCGGTGACGCTGCTCATCCTCGGTGTCATCGGCTCGATCTATGGCGGGCTCGCCTCGGCAACGGAAGCCGCCGTCGTCGGCGTGTTTCTGTCGCTGTTTTTGTCGTGGTGGTCGGGCACGCTCACACGACAAGGCTTCATCGACGCGCTGATGGGCGCAACGCGCACCTCGTGCATGATCGCCTTCATCCTGGCGGGGGCGGCCTATCTCACCGCCGCCATGGGCTTCACGGGCATTCCCATTTCGCTCGCCGAATGGGTCGGCGGTTTCAAGCTGGCGCCGTGGGCGCTGCTCTCGGTGCTGACGCTGTTTTACATCATACTCGGCTGTTTCCTCGACGGCATCTCGATGGTGGTGCTCACCACCTCGATCATCATCCCGCTGGTGCAGAAATCCGGCTTCGACCTGATCTGGTTCGGCATCTATATCGTGCTGGTGGTCGAAATGGCGCAGATCACGCCGCCGGTCGGCTTCAACCTCTACGTCCTGCAGGGCATGACCGGGCGCAATATTTTCACCATCGGCGCCTACACGTTTCCGTTGTTCGTCCTGATGTGCGTAGCGGTGGCGCTGGTGACGGCGTTTCCCGAGATCGCGCTGTGGCTGCCATCCACGATGCTGGATGTTTCGCATTAGTGTTCGCAGGCGCAATAATTCCATAGCTTGACCGTGTCGCTCGGCGATCATCTAATGACAGCTTCTTTGGAAGCGGGAGCGATGTGATGTCGAAGAAGGAAACTCCGGCAGCGGGCGCAGCGTCCGCGCAAGTCGAGCGCAAAAAGCGCACCATCACCGAAATCCGCGACTCCAAGAAGACCAAGGAGAAGATGGTCTATATGTCGGTGCCCGACTACACCTCGGCCAAATGGGCGGAGGCTGCGGGTGTCGACGTGGCGGTGGTGGG
>DATATS010000137.1:0-12105 GCA_036268675.1 Pseudolabrys sp. | reverse complement strand
GGCCGCGCGGCGGTGCGCGTCGAGCAAAGCGTCGAAGGCGAAAGCCTGCGGCGTTTGAATGAGCCGCAGCGTATTGCGGTCGACGGTCGCGCCGACGCGGCCTTGCGCGTCCACGGTCTTGACCGTGTCGGTCACCGGCAGCGCAGGGATCGCCGCGCCCGTTTTTTTTGCCGCGTCAATCGCGCGCGAAATGAGACTGCCGCTGGCAAAGGGCCGCGCGGCGTCATGGATGAGGACGATATCGGGCCTCGTCGCGCTCAGGGCTTCGAGGCCGGCGCGCACCGACGCCTGCCGCGTCGCGCCGCCGAATACGGGCCGCATCGTGTCGATGCCGGCCACCGAGGATTGGAACGTCGCCACATCGTCGGGGTGGATCACCGGCTGTACGGGTCCGACGTTCGGGTGTTCTACGAACATTAAAAGGCTCTGCCGGATCATCGGCGCCCCACCGATTGGCCTGAATTGCTTGGGCATGTCCGCGCCCGCGCGCGTACCGCGCCCGGCCGCCACGATCACCGCTGCAATGCCCGCCATGCTTTCCGCGCTCCCGATTTGGCTTTGCCTTAGCGCGTTCCGTGCGTCGCGGGAACGCATTCGCGTGCGCCGGCCGCGACTTAACGATGAACATCTTTTTGCAGTGCAGCACTTGCGCAGCCCGCCAGATTGGCTAAACTCTGAGCATCATGGGAGTTAGCCTAAATGATAGGCAGTCATCCCGTTCGGGGCGAAATCATTCGGTTTAAAGGCCTTTCCTTGCCAATCGGCCCGGTCACCGTGCCGAACCGGGTCATTTTGGCGCCAATGTCGGGCATCACCGACACGCCGTTCCGCCGTCTGGTGGAGCGGCTGGGCGCGGGTCTGGTGGTGTCGGAAATGACCGCCTGCGCGGGGTTGGTGCAGGGCCAGAGGGAGGCGCGCGTGCGCAGCGAGGGGCGCGGCATCGCCATCCGCGCGGTGCAATTGGCGGGCTGCGAAGCGCACTGGATGGCCGAAGGCGCGCGTATCGCCGAAGCGCAGGGTGCCGACATCATCGATATCAACATGGGTTGCCCGTCCAAGCAGGTGACCAACGGCGCTGCCGGTTCGGCGCTGATGCGCGATCTCGATCATGCCTTGACGCTGATCGAGGCCACAGTTTGCGCCGTGCGCGTGCCGGTCACGCTGAAAATGCGGCTCGGCTGGGATGACGCAAGCATCAATGCGCCGGAACTGGCGCGGCACGCAGAAGCCGGCGGCATTAAGGCAATTACGGTGCACGGACGCACCCGCTGCCAGTTCTATGACGGCAGCGCGGATTGGTCCGCCGTCCGCGCCGTTAAAGAGGCCGTCTCAATTCCAGTTGTCGTCAATGGCGACATCGTTTCGTTCGACGACGCCGACCGCGCGCTTGCAATGTCCGGGGCCGATGCGGTCATGGTCGGCCGCGCGGCGCAAGGACGGCCGTGGTTTCCCGGGCAGTTGGCGCATTATCTTGCGACCGGCGAGCACAGATCGCCGCCGCATCTTCGCGAGCAACATGTGATGATCGACGCGCTCTACGATGAAATGCTCGTTCATCATGGCGTGACGATCGGCCGGCGACACGCGCGCAAGCATCTTGCCTGGGCGCTCGATACCGCCGGCGCCATTTCCGGCGCGCCGGTCGCGCTCCTGAAAGATCATCGCGCCCGCGTCCTCACGGCCGAAGATCCGGCGCAGGCGCGACGTTGTCTTGCCGAGGCTTATGATGACTTCGCCTGGAGAGCCGCCGCATGAGCCCGGCCGAAGTCATCGAGAAGGCCCAGAACCGGCCGATGATTACGCCGGCTGACGCGGTGCTGCACGCGCTGCCGCACCCGGTCATCATGGTCGCGCCGGATGGCAAGATCGCCGACGCCAATGTTGCCGCCGAGCAGTTCTTCGAGTCGTCGATACCCGTCTTGCGCCGGCACATGCTGCGCGACCTGGTGCCGTTCGGCTCGCCTCTCCTCACGCTGATCGAACAGGCGCGCGTACGCGGAGCGGCGGTGAACGAATACAAAGTGGATCTGGCGACCCCGCGCAATCCGGGCGAACGGCTGGTCGATCTTCACGTCGCCCCGCTCACGGAATATCCCGAACACGTCGTGGTGATGCTGCAAGAGCGCACCATCGCCGAAAAGATGGACCGCCAGCTGACCCATCGCGGCGCCGCGCGCTCGGTGATCGCACTCGCCGCCATGCTTGCGCACGAGATCAAGAATCCGCTCTCAGGCATCCGCGGCGCGGCCCAACTGCTCGAACAGTCCGCCGGTGACGACGACCGTTCGCTCACAAAGCTGATCTGCGAGGAGACCGACCGCATCGTCAAACTGGTCGACCGCATGGAGGTGTTTGCCGACGAGCGCCCGGTCGAACGCGAGCCGGTGAATATCCACGTCGTACTCGACCGTGTGAAGCGGTTGGCGCAATCGGGATTTGCGCGCCACATCAAATTTGTCGAAGAGTACGACCCCTCGCTACCGCCCATCCTGGCCAATCGCGATCAGCTCGTGCAGGTGTTCCTCAATCTGGTGAAGAACGCCGCGGAAGCGATCGGGGAAAACGCGATCGATGGCGAAATCCAGCTTACCACGGCCTTCCGCCCAGGCGTTCGGCTGCAAGTGCCCGGCACCAAAGCGCGGGTAGGCTTGCCGCTTGAATTCTGCGTCAAGGACAACGGGCAGGGCGTGCCGGAAGATCTGATGATGCATCTGTTCGACCCCTTCGTGACCACCAAGCACAGCGGAAGTGGCCTGGGGCTTGCATTGGTAGCCAAGATCGTGGGGGACCATGGCGGCATCATCGAATGTGAATCGCAGCCGCGGCGGACGGTCTTTCGCGTGCTGATGCCCATCTACAGCGGGAATGGCGGTCCGACCGAGGACGCGCCGCCCGTCCAGGGCCCGTGAGGTAGGCCATGCCGACGGGGAGCATATTGGTGGCTGATGACGATGCGGCGATCCGCACCGTTCTCAATCAGGCGTTATCGCGCGCCGGATACGAGGTGCGCTCGACCGGCAACGCGGCCACGCTCTGGCGCTGGGTCAGCCAGGGCGACGGAGACCTGGTCATCACCGACGTGGTGATGCCGGATGAAAACGCCTTCGATCTGATCCCGCGCATCCGCAAGGCGCGTCCGGATCTGCCGATCATCGTCATGAGCGCACAGAACACGTTCATGACGGCAATAAGAGCGTCCGAGCGCGGCGCCTACGAATATCTGCCGAAGCCCTTCGACCTGAAGGAGCTGATCGCCATCGTCGGTCGTGCACTGGCCGAACCGAAGGAAAAACGGCCGTCCAGCGCCAAGCCCGAGGAATTGGACAGCATTCCACTGGTCGGCCGCTCACCGGCGATGCAGGAAATCTACCGCGTGCTGGCGCGGCTGATGCAAACCGATCTGACGGTAATGATCACCGGCGAATCTGGCACCGGCAAGGAACTGGTTGCGCGCGCGCTGCACGATTACGGCAAGCGGCGCACCGGCACATTTGTCGCCATCAATATGGCGGCCATCCCGCGCGATCTCATTGAATCGGAGTTGTTCGGCCACGAGAAGGGCGCCTTCACCGGCGCCAACACCCGCAGCGCCGGCCGCTTTGAGCAGGCCGAGGGCGGTACGCTATTCCTCGATGAAATCGGCGACATGCCGATGGAAGCGCAAACGCGATTGCTACGCGTGCTGCAACAGGGCGAATACACAACGGTTGGCGGCCGCACCCCGATCAAGAGCGATGTGCGCATCGTCGCTGCCAGCAACAAGGACCTGCGCATGCTGATCCAGCAGGGCCTTTTCCGCGAAGACTTGTTTTTCCGAGTCAACGTCGTGCCCCTGCGGCTGCCGCCGTTACGGGAGCGCGTCGAGGACGTGCCAGATTTGATCCGGCATTTTTTCGCGCAAGCCCAGCGCGAAGGTCTGCCGCCAAAGCAGCTCGACGCAGCCGGTCTCGAACGTCTCAAGCGCCACCGATGGCCGGGCAATGTGCGCGAACTGGAAAACCTGGCGCGCCGGCTGGCCGCGCTTTACCCGCAGGAGACCATCACCTCCGCGGTGATCGATGCCGAACTGGCGCAGCCGGCCATGCCTGCCGGGGGTGGCGACGACGAAGCGCGCAAGGAGGAATCCTTGGGCGCTGCCGTCGAGCGCCATTTGGGCGGCTACTTCGCCAGCTTCGAGGACGGCCTGCCGCCAGCCGGCCTCTATCACCGCATCCTGCGCGAGATCGAGTATCCGTTGTTGACGGCGGCGCTGGCGGCAACACGCGGCAACCAGATCCGCGCCGCTGACTTGCTGGGCGTCAACCGCAACACGCTCCGCAAGAAAATCCGCGACCTCGATATACAGGTCTTCCGCAGCGGTAATTAGCGGCTGCATTCGGTGCGATTAACTAATTGCGGATAACGCGCCCCGGTTTTGTCGCAATTCGGCAACATTGTTGTATAAAAGCATCAGTGCCGGGCTGGGCGTGCTAACCCATTCTGGCACCATCGCTTAGGGGCGGTCCTGCCCCACAATCAGTCGCCGAGGATTATGAGCGTCGAACAGGCCGCCACCGCCGAAACCGCGCTCGCCAGTCCGCCGTCAAAGCGGGGGGAGACGCGGGTACTCGGCCCGATCACGGTCGGGCTGGCCCTGCTGTCGGCCTTCGTTACTTTCGTCGTTCTTGCCGACCTCACGCCAGTCGTCCCGACCCACTATGTCGTGGTCACGCTGCTGCTGATCAACGCCGGCACGGTGCTGCTGCTGCTCGGTATCATCGTGCGCGAAGTGTGGCAGGTCGTGCAGGCGCGCCGCAGCGGCCGGGCGGGCGCCAAGCTGCACGTGCGGATCGTCGGGTTGTTTTCCATCATCGCTGCGGCACCGGCCATCCTGGTAGCGATCGTTGCAAGCGTAACGCTCGACCGCGGCCTCGATCGAATGTTCTCCGACCGTACGCGCTCGGCGATCGAGAATTCCGTGATCGTGGCGGAAGCCTATCTACGCGATCACGCCCAGATCGTGCGGTCCGACATCATCCTCATGGCGATCGACATCGCGCAAAACAAAGCGATCTTCGATCCCGATCAAAAGAAGCTTCAGCAGTTTCTGACCTTCCAGGCCTCGGTCCGCGGCCTGGCCGCAGCGATCGTGCTCGACAAGAATCTGAACGTGATCGCGCGCGCCGATCTCAAAACCAATCAAACCTTCGCCTTGCCGCCCCGCGACGCGCTGTCGCGTATCGACGACAAGACACCGCAGATCGTTCTGCTGCCCGACACCAATTACGTGGCCGCGATGATCAAGCTGCAGCGTTATGACGACACTTATCTGTATGTCACCCGTCTGCTCGATCCGCGCGTGGTGCCGCAGTTGCAGGCAACGCGTGCGAGCGCCACCGAATACATCGCCGTCGAACGCCGCCGTCTCGGCGTGCAGGTTGCGTTCGCACTGATGTACACCGTCATCGCATTGATCGTGATGCTGTCGGCGGTGTGGATTGGGCTCAATTTCGCTAACCGCCTGGTTGCGCCGATCCGGCGGCTGATCGGTGCGGCCAATGTCGTCTCCACCGGCAATCTCCATGTCCGCGTGCCGATCCGCGAGTCGGAAGGCGACCTTGCCCAGCTCGGCGAAACATTCAACCGGATGACGCAGGAGTTGCGGACTCAGCGCGACGATATCGTGCGCGCGCGCGATATGATCGACAGCCGCCGCCGGTTCACCGAGGCGGTGCTTGCCGGCGCCAGCGCAGGAGTGATCGGCGTTGATGTGCAAGGCGGCGTCAGCATCCTCAATCGTTCGGCGGAAAAGCTGATCGGCCGCAACGAGGCCGACGCGCTCGGTCAGCCCGTGGCCGAGGTGTTTCCGGAACTCGCGGACGTCATGGCAGCGGCGCAAGCAGGGGCCCGCGCACAGGATCAAGTTACGATCACCCGCAACGGCCGCGAGCGCAATCTGTCGGTGCGCATCACCGGCGAGCAATCGGGCGAGGCTGCCCACGGCTACGTGGTGACGCTCGACGACATTACCGAACTGGTCGCGGCGCAGCGCACATCGGCCTGGGCCGACGTAGCGCGGCGCATTGCGCATGAGATCAAGAACCCGCTCACGCCGATCCAGTTGTCGGCCGAACGCCTGCAACGCAAATACAAGAGCGTGATCGGCGAGGGCGAGAATGGCGTGTTCGCGCAATGCACCGACACAATCGTGCGCCAGGTCGACGATATCCGCCGCATGGTGGACGAGTTTTCCCGTTTTGCACGCATGCCCAAGCCGGTGATCGCCGCCGAGGACATGGCCGACACTGCGCGGCAAGCGGTCTTCCTGATGCGCGTGAGCAATCCTGAGATCGAGATCGAGGCCGAAATTGCAGAGAGTCCGATGCCTGCGCGCTTCGATCGCCGGCTGATGTCGCAGGCGCTCACAAACATCATCAAGAACGCAACAGAAGCGATCGCCGCGGTGCCGCCCGCCGAACTCGGCAAGGGTTCGATCCGGATTTTTGCCGCGCGCGACGGCGACGACATAACGATCGATGTCGTGGACAACGGCATCGGCCTACCGAAGGAAAACCGCAGCCGGTTGCTCGAGCCCTATGTCACGACACGGGAAAAAGGCACCGGGCTCGGCCTTGCGATCGTCGGGCGCATTATCGAAGAGCACGCCGGCAGCATCGAACTGCGGGACGCCAGCGACAGAATCCCCGGTCAACGCGGCGCCTGGGTCCGTGTGCGTATTGCTGCTGCGGGGCCTGCCGCGACACCAGAACCCGAAAAACAGAAAATCGTAGCCGAGTAACGTCATGTCCGCAGATATTTTGATTATCGACGACGAAGCCGATATCCGCGATCTGGTCGCCGGCATCCTTCAGGATGAGGGTTTCGAGACGCGCACCGCCCGCAACAGCGACGATGCGCTGACCGCAATCGTCTCGCGCCGGCCGGATCTGGTGTTTCTCGACATCTGGCTGCAAGGCAGCAAGCTCGATGGGCTGCAATTGCTCGGCGGGGTCAAGCAGGAGCATCCCGAAATGCCGGTGGTGATGATCTCTGGCCATGGCAACATCGAAACCGCGGTCGCGGCCATCAAGCGCGGCGCCTATGATTTCATCGAGAAGCCGTTCAAGGCCGACCGTCTGGTGCTGGTCGCCGAGCGCGCGCTGGAAACCTCGCGCCTCAAACGCGAAGTCAAACAGCTCAAACAACTCGCGCCGCTGCCAGCGACCTTGGTCGGGCGGTCCGCTGCAATCATGCAATTGCGCCAGACTGTCGAGCGTGTCGCGCCGACCAACAGCCGCATCCTCATCGTGGGGCCGTCGGGCGCCGGCAAGGAATTGGCGGCACGCACCATTCATCAGTTGTCCGGGCGCGCCAACGGCCCGTTCATCGTCATTAACGCCGCGGCGATTACACCGGAACGGATGGAAATTGAACTGTTCGGCGTCGACCATTCCAACGGTTCGGAGGAACGCAAACCCGGCGCGCTGGAAGAGGCGCATGGCGGCACGTTGTTCATCGACGACGTGGCCGATCTGCCGCGCGAAACGCAGAGCAAAATTCTCCGCGTTCTGGTCGACCAAACATTTCAGCGGGTCGGCGGCAGCACCAAGGTGTCGGTCGATGTTCGCGTCGTGTCATCCACGACGCGCAACCTGGAGGCGGAGATCGCAGAAGGCCGCTTCCGCGAAGATCTTTACCATCGTCTTTCGGTGGTACCGATCCGCGTGCCGCCGCTGTCGGAGCGACGCGAGGACATTCCCGATCTGGTCGAGTATTTCATGGACCAGATTTCGCAGGCGACCGGTCTGCCCAAGCGCCGTATCGGCGAGGACGCGATGGCTGTGCTGCAATCGCACAATTGGCCTGGCAATGTGCGCCAACTGCGCAACAACATCGAGCGGCTGATGATCCTTGCCGGCGGGCACCCGGACGCTGTCCTCGACGCCAGCATGCTGCCGCCCGACGTTGGCTCGATGGTCCCAAGCATGCCGAACGGCAATGGCGGCGAGCATCTGATGGGACTGCCATTGCGCGACGCGCGCGAGATGTTCGAGCGGGAATACCTGGTGGCGCAGATCAGCCGCTTTGGTGGAAACATTTCGCGCACCGCCGAGTTTGTCGGCATGGAGCGCTCGGCGTTGCATCGCAAACTCAAGGCGCTGGGGATCGGCTAGCGCGCGATCCCGAAATCGGAAACGTTTCACTATGTCCCGCATCGCCTATGTCAACGGCCGCTATCTGCCACACAACGAAGCGAAGGTTTCTGTCGAGGACCGTGGCTTTCAGTTTGCCGATGGCGTTTACGAAGTCTGCGAAGTGCGGGGCGGCCGGCTCGTCGATGAAGGCCGCCACATGGCGCGGCTCGACCGATCTTTGAGCGAACTGCGCATTACCCGGCCTATGACGCCTGCCGCGTTGTCGATCGTGCTGCACGAGACTGTGAGGCGGAACCGCGTGCGCGACGGTATTGTCTATCTACAGATCACCCGCGGCGCGACGCGCCGGGATTTCCCTTTTCCGGGCGGTGACATAAAGCCGTCGATGGTGGTGACCGCGCGGAGCGTCGACCACGGCCGTCTGGAACAAGTGGCCGAGGACGGCATTGCCGTCGTCACCGTACCCGACATCCGCTGGGGCCGCGTCGACATCAAGACAGTCGCCCTGCTGCCGAACGTCCTCGCCAAGCAGGCGGCGCGCGAGCAGGGCGCCCGCGAAGCCTGGCTGGTCGATACCCAAGGCCGCGTGACCGAAGGCGGCTCGTCGAATGCCTGGATCGTGTCGCGCGACGGAAAGCTCATCACCCGCCCGCTCGGCCGCGATATCCTGCCGGGCATCACGCGTTCGGTCGTCATCGATACGCTCAAGGCGCAGGGCCTCGCTTTCGAAGAGCGCGCCTTTACGGTTGAGGAAGCCTATGCTGCGCGCGAAGCCTTCATCACGTCGGCGAGCCAGATCGTACTGCCGGTGGTGCGCATCGATGGCAGACCGGTTGGCAACGGCGCGCCCGGGCTGGTGACCTCGGGCTTGCGCCGCGACTATCATCGGCACGCCGAGTTTTCCTGAATCGGCAACCTTGCGGCGATCCGCTTGCGCGGGATCGGCCCTATTCATCAGTGATTTCAGTAGCTTGGTCTCTCGCCAGGGAAGTTGCGCTTGCACCGGGCAAGCGCCTGCCATCTAATAGTGGCCTCTTGGACCTAAAACCGCTTTGCGTGGGGCAAGGCGGCGCATGACGCGGAACTCATGCGGAGGAACCGGGCAACGATCATCTCGCGCGTTAAGACGCGAGCAAAAAATGGAACACGGCCATGGCAGCCGAACGTACGCAAAATCTGCAGGACACATTTCTCAATCATGTTCGCAAAAGCAAAATTCCGCTCACCATTTTCCTGGTGAACGGCGTAAAGTTGCAAGGCGTGGTGACCTGGTTCGATAATTTCTGCGTGCTGTTGCGGCGGGATGGGCACTCCCAGCTCGTTTACAAGCACGCGATCTCGACCATCATGCCGGGGCATCCGATCCAGCTATTCGAAGGCGGCGAGGAGCCGCCCGCTGAAAGCAAGGCGTAATTGGAACTTCGTCAGCGTGACAGGCGCGCGGATTCGCTGAGCCCAAGCTCGGGCACGGAGACCGGCCGCGCCATCGTCATTGAGCCGTGGCTCAAGCGCGCCAGCGCGCGCGGCGGATCCGGTCGCGCCGCGGCGGAAACCCGCACGCCCGAAGCGCGACTTGCGGAAGCCGTCGGGCTTGCGCAAGCCATCGATCTCAATGTTGTGGAAGCGGGGCTGGTCACGCTCAATCAAATCCGTCCGGCAACCTATATCGGCACCGGCAAGGTCGACGAATTCGCAGGGCTCGTCAAAAGCCTCAACGCCTCGGTCGTGGTGATGGATTGCCCTGTGTCGCCGGTGCAGCAGCGCAATCTTGAGAAGGCCTGGAACGTCAAGGTCATCGACCGCACCGGCTTGATTCTGGAAATCTTCGGGCGGCGCGCGCGCACCAGCGAAGGCGCCTTGCAGGTCGAACTGGCGCATTTGAATTATCAGAAAACGCGGTTGGTGCGCGCCTGGACCCATCTCGAGCGCCAGCGTGGGGGCTTCGGATTTCTGGGCGGACCGGGCGAGACGCAATTGGAAGCGGATCGCCGGGTGATCGAGGACCGCATCAAGCGCATCGAAGCCGAGCTCGAAGGCGTCAAGAAAACTCGCAAGCTGCATCGCGACAGCCGCAAGCGGGTACCTTATCCGATCATCGCGCTGGTCGGTTACACCAATGCCGGCAAATCGACGCTGTTCAACCGCCTGACCGCGGCGCGCGTGCTCTCGGCCGACATGCTGTTTGCGACGCTTGATCCGACGCTGCGCGCGGTCGCTCTGCCGCGCGGAAATCGCATCATTCTCTCTGACACCGTCGGGTTCATCTCAGACCTGCCGACCATGCTGGTAGCGGCGTTCCGCGCAACGCTGGAAGAAGTGATCGCGGCCGACGTGATCCTGCATGTGCGCGACATGTCGCATGAGGATTCAAGTGCCCAATCGCATGACGTCGAGAACGTGCTGGGCGAACTCGGCATCGCCGCGACCGATCCGCGCCTGATCGAAGTCTGGAACAAGATCGACCTGCTCGATGCGGATGCCCGCTCGCGGCTGTTTAATCTGGTGGAACGGCGCGACGGCGAACGAGCGCCGGTGCCGGTGTCGGCCTTGAGCGGCGAGGGGAGCGAAGGCCTCATTGCGGCGATCGAAGCGCGGCTCGCCGAACGGCGTCAGACGCTCGAGCTGTTGCTCGATCCGGCCGATGGCGCGGGCCTGAGCTGGCTCTATCGGCATTCGGAGGTTTTGTCGAAAGACATGCGCGACGACGGCAAGCTTGCCGTCACGGTGCGTGCCGATGCCGAGAGAGCCGCGCGGGTGCGGTCGAAGTTTCCCGGCTAGCGCTGTTCCTCAGCCTTTGCCGCGTCCCACAGCGCATCCATTTCGGCCAAAGTGGCGTCCTTGGGTGTCTTGCCGCGCACGGCCAAGGCGTTTTCGATTGACGCAAAACGCCGCTCGAATTTGAGGTTGGTGGCACGCAGGATGCCTTCCGGATCGGCCTTGAGGTGGCGGGCGAGGTTGACGGCTGCGAACAGCAGATCGCCGACTTCGCTTGCGGTATGAGACCTGTCGCCCGCATTGAGCGCAGCTTCAATTTCGTCGGCTTCCTCCCGGATTTTGGCCAATACAGCGCGTGGATCGTTCCAGTCGAAGCCGACGCGCCCGGCCTTGTCCTGAAGCTTGAGGGCGCGGGTCAATGCGGGTAGGGCGAGCGGAACGCCCGCAAGCGCGCCTGCCGGCGGCGCCTCGCCGCGCCCGGCCTTTTCCTCCGCCTTGATCTGCTCCCACAGGCCCTCGACTGCCTCCGCCGTCTTGCCGTCGGCGTCGGCGAACACATGCGGATGACGGCGGATCATCTTGGCGGTGATGCCTTCGACCACGTCGCCGAAGTCGAAGGCGCCTTCCTCCGGCGCCAGTTCCTCGGCCATGCGCGCATGGTAGGCAACCTGGAGCAGCAGGTCGCCCAGCTCGTCCTTCAGGCCGGCCAGGTCGGCGCGGGCGATCGCGTCGGCCACCTCATAGGCTTCCTCCAGCGTATAGGGCGAGATCGTCTGGAAGCTCTGCTCGAGGTCCCAGGGGCAGCCGGAGCCGGGCGTACGCAACGCCGCCATGATCTCGAGCAGCCGGGCGATGTCGCGGGAGGGCTTCACGGGGCTCTGTTCCGGGTGTCGGCGCGGCGCATGGGCGACAGTAGCAAAGCAAGTCTTGAACCTGCGGAGATCATGCTAGGATTCGCATAAGACATATTATGGAATATCTGATATATGCATTGTTTCAATGGACTATATCGGAATGCACAGAAGATGGATCAACCAACAGCAAAGCGCATCCCATCAAACGCCGGCTCAACGCCAACCGGCAAATGGCGCCGCAAGTCGTCGTAGTCCATGTCGGTATGCAAGTTGGTCAGGATCGCGCGCTTCGGCTTGACCCGGGCGATCCAGGCAAGCGCCTCGTCGAGATTGAAGTGGCTGGGATGTGGGCTTTTACGTAACGCGTCCACGACCCAGACATCGAGCCCAGCCATGGACGC
>DATATS010000136.1:0-6413 GCA_036268675.1 Pseudolabrys sp. | reverse complement strand
CGTGAAATACGCCGGCGAATACATCTTCCGCAAGGAAGGCAAGAAGAAGTAAGGGATCGGTGCGATGTCGAGATTAAGCGACCGGACTGCGCGACGCACGGCCACGATTCGCCGCAAGGTCAAGCTCGCCACTGCGCGCAGTGGCCGCGCGCGGCTGTCGGTGTTCCGCTCATCCAAGCATATCTACGCCCAGCTCATCGACGACCGCAAAGGCGAGACGCTGGTTGCGGCGTCTTCGCTGGAAAAGACGATGCGCGAGAGCGCCAAGAACGGCGCCAATATCGACGCCGCCAAAGCGGTCGGCAAGCTGATCGCCGAACGCGCCAAGGAAAAAGGCATCAAGGACATCGTGTTCGACCGCGGCGGCTATCTCTATCACGGGCGCGTCAAGGCATTGGCCGACGCCGCGCGTGAAGGCGGCCTCAATTTCTAGGGCTCACGGGAAAACGGATTGATCGCATATGGCACATGAACCACGACGAGAGCCCCGGCGCGAACCGCGCCGTGACCGCGGCCGCGATGAGCGCGACAGCGAGTTCACCGACAAGCTGGTCCACATCAATCGCGTGGCAAAGGTGGTGAAGGGCGGCCGGCGTTTCGCGTTCGCCGCGCTCGTCATCGTCGGCGACCAGAAGGGCCGCGCCGGCTTCGGCCACGGCAAGGCGCGCGAAGTGCCGGAAGCGATCCGCAAGGCCACCGATGCCGCCAAGCGCGCGCTCACCCGCGTGCCGTTGCGCGAGGGCCGCACGCTGCATCACGACGTGCTCGGCCGTCACGGCGCCGGCAAGGTGTTCCTGCGCGCGGCGCCTCCGGGCACCGGCATCATCGCCGGCGGTCCAATGCGCGCGGTGTTCGAGACGCTGGGCATCCAGGATATCGTGGCGAAGTCGCTCGGCTCGTCCAATCCCTACAACGTGGTGCGCGCGACCTTCGCTGCGCTCAAGCATCAGGATTCGCCGCGTTCGGTGGCGGCGCGCCGCAACATCAAGGTGTCCACGCTTCAGTCGCGCCGCCGCGAAGGCGCCGACGCGGAAGCCGTGGCAGAGTAGGGATCAGTCATCATGGCCCAATCGAAAAGCATCAAGGTCAAGCAGATCGCGAGCCCGTTGCGCTGTCACCATGACCAGCGCGAAACGCTGGTCGGGCTCGGCCTGAACAAGATCGGCCGCAGCCGCGAATTGCCGGATACGCCGGCGACGCGCGGCATGTTGCGCAAGGTGCATCATCTCGTGCAGGTGGTGGGCGAAGCGAAATAAGAGGACGCGTACGATGAAACTCAACCAGATCGCCGACAATCCGGGCGCCCGCAAGAATCGCATGCGCATTGGGCGCGGCATCGGCTCCGGCATGGGCAAGACCGGCGGACGCGGCGGCAAGGGCCAGACCGCGCGCTCGGGCGTGCGCATCAAGGGCTTCGAGGGCGGCCAGATGCCGCTGCATCGGAGGCTGCCCAAGCGCGGCTTCCGCAATACGTCGTTCGCGGTCAAGCTCAACGAAATCAATCTCGGCAAGGTGCAGGCGGCAATCGACGCCGGCCTGATCCCGGCGGGCGCGGCCATCGATGTCGCTGCCATGGTCAAGGCGGGCCTGATGCGGCGTGCCAAAGGCGGCGTGAAGCTGCTCGGCCACGGCGACTTCAAGGCCAAGGCCGAATTCTCCGTCTATCGCGCCTCCAAGTCGGCGATTACCGCGATCGAGAAAGCGGGCGGTTCGGTGAAAATCCTTGCGCCGGCCAAGGAGATCGACGCCGAGCCGAGGGGAAAGAACAAGCGCATGGCGCTGGAAGCGGGCAAAGGCGACAGCAAGCCCAAGACAGAGAAGCCGAAAGCCGGGGAGGCGGAGGCCTGATCGCGATGTCATCGTCCGCCCAGGCGGACGACCCAGCCCTGTCAGGTCTGGCTGGAGTAGTTATCTAGGGCCTGCATGCCCCCGCCTTTGCGGAGCATGACGACGGTGGGGGCCGAAGGAGCACGCGATGGTTTCGGCAGCGGAACAACTGGCGGCCAATCTCAACTTCGGGGCCCTTGCCAAGGCCGACGAACTCAAGAAGCGCATCTGGTTCACGGTCGGCGCGCTGCTGGTCTATCGCCTCGGCACTTATATTCCGCTGCCCGGCATCGACCCGGCAGCCTGGGAAAAGATCTTCAATACCCAGGCCGGCGGCATCCTCGGCATGTTCAACATGTTTTCCGGCGGCGGCATCCATCGGATGGCGATCTTCGCGCTCAACATCATGCCCTACATCTCGGCCTCGATCATCGTGCAATTGATGACGACGGTCTCGCCCACGCTCGAGAACCTCAAAAAGGAGGGCGAGCAGGGCCGCAAGGTCATGAACCAGTACACGCGCTACATCACCGTGTTCCTGGCGGCGTTCCAGGCCTATGGCATTTCGATCGGGCTGGAAGGCTATGGCAGCGTGGTGAGCGATCCGGGCTGGTTCTTCCGCATCTCCACCGTCATCACGCTGACCGGCGGCACCATGTTCCTGATGTGGCTGGGCGAGCAGATCACCGCGCGCGGCATCGGCAACGGCATTTCGCTCATCATTCTCTCCGGCATCGTCGCGCAATTGCCGTCGGCGCTCGCCGGCACGTTCGAACTCGGCCGTCAGGGTGTGCTGTCGACCGGCCTGATCCTCGCCGTGCTGGTGATGGCGGTCGCGGTCATCGCCTTCATCGTATTCATGGAACGCGCGCAACGACGGCTGCTGATCCAGTATCCCAAGCGACAGGTCGGCAACCGCATGTTCGAGGGCCAGTCCTCGCATCTGCCGCTCAAGCTCAACACCTCGGGCGTGATCCCGCCGATCTTCGCGTCGTCCCTGTTGTTGCTGCCGACGACGGTCGCCAATTTCAACGCGGGTAGCGGTCCCGGCTGGCTCACCACCGTGACCACGCTGCTCGGCCACGGCCGTCCGCTGTTTCTTATCCTCTACATCGGGTTGATCGTGTTCTTCGCCTTCTTCTACACCGCGATTGTGCTCAACCCGACCGAGACTGCGGACAACCTGAAGAAGCATGGCGGGTTTATTCCGGGCATCCGTCCCGGCGAGCGCACCGCCGAATATATCGACTACGTGCTCTCGCGCATCACGCTGATCGGCGCGGGCTACCTTGCGATCGTTTGTCTCGTGCCGGAAATCCTGATCTCCTATGCCGCGGTGCCGTTCTATTTCGGCGGCACGTCGCTCTTGATCGTGGTGAGCGTCACCATGGATACCGTGGCGCAGATCCAGGGCTATCTGCTGGCGCACCAATATGAAGGTCTGATCAAGCGCTCGAAGCTGCGGGGCCGCTCGAGATGACGTCTGAGCTGGCGCGCCGCATCGCATTCACGCTCGGCGCGCTGCTCGTTTATCGTTTCGGCGCCTACATTCCGCTGCCGGGAACGGACGCCGCCGCCTGGGGCCAGGCCACCGGCTACCATTCGCGCGACATCCTGTTTGGCGTCGTCGATATGCCGGCCGCGGGCACCGCACGACATGCGGCCATTTTCGCGCTCGGCATCGGGCCCTATATCACCGCCGCGGTGCTGATCCAGATCGTCTCCATCGCCTGGTCGCGGCTGCGAAATCTGAGCGCGGCAGGTGAGCGCGGGCGCAGCAAGATCCTCCTGTACACGCTCCTTCTCACGCTTGTGCTCGCCGTGTTTCAGGCCTTTGCCGTTGCGCAGGCGCTTGAGCGGGTGCACGGACTGGTGCCGCAGCCCGGGCTCATGTTCGAACTGACCACGACCGTCACGCTTGCAGCCGGTACGCTGACGCTCATCTGGCTCAGCAACCAGATCACGCTGCGCGGCTTCGGAAACGGGCTGGCGCTCGTTCTCGCCGTCGGGCTCGTGGTTGATTTTCCGCCGGTTATTGCGGCCGCAGCCCAACGCGTTCATCTCGGCATCCTGACCAGCGACAAAATGGTCCTGACCATCGTGTTGGCCGTCTTCATCACCGGCGTAATGGTTTTGTTCGAGGGCGCGCGGCGCGCGATCCCCTTGAATTTCTCAGAACGGACCGTCGGCGGCGCGACGATCCCGAGCCGCGCAGCAAATCTGATGTTGAAGGTGAACGGCGGCGGCCTGATTCCGGCGATCGTCGTCGGCTGGGTGATCGCCATTGTTGCCGTCGGCGTCATGCTTGGCTTCGACGCTGGCGTCGCGATCGTCCCGGCGCTCGCTCCAGGTCATCTGCCGTTCATGATCCTGTTCTGCATCCTGCTGATGCCGGCCGCGCTGATCTATGCAGCTTTTCTGATCGACCCCGACACGGCAAGCGAGACGCTTGTGCGATTTGGCGGCACAGTAAAGGGAATAGCGCCCGGCGAGGCAACGGCCGGCTATCTCGATTCTGTGCTGTCGCGCCTCACTTTTCTGGGCACGATCTACCTCGCATTCGTATTCATCGTTCCGCAGTTGCTGATCGTCTATCTCGGCGTGCCATTCTATCTGGGCGGCATCGCGTTCCTGATCCTGGTTTGCGTGACGCTGGATATGTCCACCCAGATCAGGCAAGAGATGCAATTCGAAAACTTGAAACTGAATGTCGGGGGCTATCGAAGATGAGGTTGATCCTGCTCGGCCCGCCGGGGGCGGGGAAGGGCACGCAAGCGCAGCGCCTGGTTTCCAAATACGGCATCGTTCAGTTGTCGACCGGCGATATGCTGCGCGCCGCGGTCGCGGCCGGAACCCCGGTGGGGTTGCGCGCCAAGAGCATCATGGACCGCGGCGACCTGGTTCCCGATGAAGTGGTCGTCGCGATCATCGCCGATCGCATCGGCCAGCCCGATGCCCGGCGCGGTTTCGTGCTCGACGGGTTTCCGCGCACGGTGCCGCAGGCGGAGGCGCTCGAACGCCTGCTGGCCGAACGCGGGCTGAAGCTCGACGGCGTCATCGAGCTCAAGGTGGACGAGGGCATCCTGCTCAAGCGCATCGAGAACCGCGTGCGCGAAATGACCGCGCGCGGCGAGAAACTGCGGGCCGACGATAATCCCGACGTGCTCAAGGGCCGCTTGGCGGCCTATCGGGCACAGACCGCGCCGTTGGTCGGCTATTATGGGGCCAAGGGCATGCTTAAGGCGGTCGATGGTATGGCGCCCATCGACGAGGTTACCGCCGCGATCGGCCGGCTGCTGGCTGCCGGCGGCCCGGCCAAGACCGGATCCAAGACCAGATCCAAGACCCGATCCAAAACCCGATCCAAGACCGCGCGCGCCAAAGCATCGCGTCCCAAGGCGAAAGCGACCAGGCGCAAAGCAGCCAAGGCGGCCAAATCCAGGGCTGCCAAATCCAAGCCGCGGCGCCGCAAGGCCCGCCGCACCCCTGCCAAGGGGCGCCCGGGGCGAAAAACCGGGCAGAAAGTCACCCGGAAGGCCTCCAGTACCGCCCGGCGTAAAAACAGGGCTGGAAAGCGCAAATCAGGGTCCCGGCGAGGTTGACGAGTACGCGATGAATCCCCTAATAAGCTGGATATTCAGGAGTTTGACGCGATGCCGGGCCCCAAAAAGGCGGGGACAGGTGTCGTGTTACGCTTTGCGCTATCCCCTTCAAGGGACTGAAGGATTTCGGGTTACCAGGGCCGTCGCGCGCGTGCGTCCGGTCGACCAATAGGAGAGCTGATCCGTGGCTCGTATCGCAGGCGTCAATCTGCCCACCAACAAGCGCGTCGTGATTGCGCTGCAGTACATTCATGGCGTCGGGCCGAAAATCGCCAAGGAGATCGTGGCCAAGGTCAACGTGCCGGCCGAACGGCGCGTGTCGCAGCTCACCGATTCCGAGGTGCTCCAGATCCGCGAGATGATCGACCGCGACTACATGGTCGAGGGCGATCTGCGCCGCGAGGTGCAGCTCAACATCAAGCGGCTGATGGATCTGGGTTGCTACCGCGGCTTGCGCCACCGCAAAGGCCTGCCGGTGCGCGGCCAGCGCACCCATACCAATGCCCGCACCCGCAAGGGTCCGGCCAAGACCATCGCCGGCAAGAAAAAAGTCGATAAGTAACAGGAATCGCCCGCGCCTGACGGCAGCGGGCCGCAAAAGGACTAAAGCGAATGGGTAAGGAAGCCACCCGCGTCCGCCGGCGCGAACGCAAGAACATCGTGTCCGGTGTCGCGCATGTCGCGGCCTCGTTCAACAACACCATGATCACCATCACTGACGCGCAGGGCAACACGATTGCCTGGTCGTCGTCGGGAACGATGGGGTTCAAGGGCTCGCGCAAATCGACGCCCTATGCGGCGCAGGTGGCCGCCGAAGATGCCGCCAAGAAGGCGCAAGAGCATGGCATGAAGACCCTCGAAGTCGAGGTGTCGGGGCCGGGCTCGGGCCGCGAGTCGGCGTTGCGCGCATTGCAGGCGCAAGGGTTTACCATCACGTCGATCCGCGACGTGACCACGATCCCGCACAACGGTTGCCGGCCGCGT
>DATATS010000135.1:0-8340 GCA_036268675.1 Pseudolabrys sp. | reverse complement strand
GCGATGCAATGGATGTTCTTCGAGCAGCACAGCCTGGAGCCCAATATCGGCGCGGCCTATTTCTGGCTGGCGCTGATCAAGGGCGGGCGCGACCTGCAACAGCACGCGCTCGACGACTGGATGGAAAACGGCTACCGCGCGTTGGGCGTCATGGACATGCACCTCACCAGCCACCGCTATTTCGTCGCCAATCACTTCACCATCGCCGACATCGCGCTCTACGCCTATAGCCACCTGGCGCACCAGTGTGACTTCGACCTGGCGCGCTATCCGGCGGTGCGCGATTGGCTCGACCGCGTCGCCGCCGAGCCCGGCCATGTGAGCATGGACTGGCAGCCCGAACAGGTCGTCGCGGCGCAATAAATTTAAATTCGCCTGATTTTCCTTCACCTGCGATTAACCGCCGCCATGAAAAGGCCCCGGTTCCCGACCCGCTTTGCCTAAATGGGGCCGAACAGTTGCCGATTTCTAACGCCATTGTGCTGTGATCGACAAAAGCGTTTTTCGCGGGTTCGTCATGAGCAAGCACATTGAAAATTCCGGCTTCACGCCTCCGGTGAGCCGCAGCCTCGGCACCGAGCGCCGGACCGCCGCCCTTGCCCAACTGGTCGCCGGCGCCGCGCTGGCCCTCTCCACGATCGTGGCCGTCACCGCCGTCTCGGTCGGCATCGCCCGCGCCAGCGTGGTGGATGGTGTGGTCGGCAATGAAGGCAGCCTGTTTGGCGTCGCTCTCTTGCTCGGCCTGCTTTTCGTCGGCATGGGCGGGCTGTCGCTGACGCTGCCCGGCCACCGGACTAAAAAGCACTAAAAACATCGCAGGACTTCCGGAACCCCGCGCGGTGCCTCATAGTTGGTGCCGCGCCGATGGGAGTTCCGCGAATGCGATCGATCCTTGTGCCGGCCGCCTTGCTGCTGGCACTGGCCAATGCGGCTGCGGCGCCGCAGGAATTCCCATCCTCCGCCGGCAATCTCATCGTCGAAACCATGGCCGGCGGCCTGGTGCACCCCTGGTCGCTCGCCTTCCTGCCCGACGGCCGCATGCTGGTGACCGAGCGGCCCGGCCGCATGCGTATCGTCACCCGCGGCGGGCAGCTCTCGCCGCCATTTCTGGGCGTGCCGCAAGTTTTCGCGCGCGGACAGGCAGGCTTGATGGACGTGATGCTGGCGCGCGATTACGTCAAAAGCCGCACGATTTTCTTCTGCTATGCCGAAGCCGTCGAAGGCGGCGGCAGTATTGCCGTCGCGCGCGCGCGGCTTGAAGAAGACAACCGCTCGACCCGGCTGTCGGGGGTCACGCAGATCTACCATCAGCACGGCCCGCCCTCGAGCGGCAACAATATCGGCTGCCGCATGGTGCAGGCGCCCGACGGCAATCTGTTCGTCACGCTGGGCGATCATTTCGCCGCCGCCAAGCTCGCGCAGTCGCTCGACAACACCATCGGCAAAATCATCCGCATCACGCCGGACGGCGAAACACCGCCGGACAATCCGTTCGTCAACAAACCGGGCGCGCGGCCGGAAATCTGGGCCTACGGATTGCGCAATCCGGAAGGCCTCGCCTTCAACCCGGCGGACGGCAAACTATGGGAGCAGGAACACGGCCCGAAGGGCGGCGACGAGATCAACATCATCGCCAAGGGCAAGAACTACGGCTGGCCGCTCGTCAGCTACGGCGTCAATTACGACGGCACGCCGGTCGGCACCGGCAAGGCAAGAATGCGCGGCATCACCGATCCGGTCTGGCACTGGACACCCTCGATCGCGCCATCCGGCATGGCTTTCTATACGGGCGGCATGTTCCCGGACTGGAAGGGCAGCCTGTTCAACGGCGCGCTGAAATTCGAGTTGGTGTCGCGCCTCGCGCTCAAGGGCGACCGCGCGGTCAAGGAAGAACGCATCCTGCAGGGCCTGGATGAGCGCATCCGCGACGTGCGGCAGGGGCCCGACGGCGCGCTCTATCTGCTGACCGACAACGGCGACGGGCGCATCCTGCGGGTCTCGCCGGCGCGCTAATTTTTCTCCGTCATTCCCGGGCGCGGCTGTTTGTCACCACCGCGTCACACGCCTGCGCTATTGAGGGCCCGCTTCTGTCGCGTGTTGCGTGTTGTGTCATGAGTAAGCCCCTGGCGGTCCCGTGCGGCTCACTTTGCGCGCCGGGGCCGCAATTTTTTGCGCGCTCATCCGTATCGCAGTTTCATCGCCACGATCGGCAGCATCAAAGCCAGCGTCACCGCATTGGAGCCGATCAACGGCCAGTCGCCGATGGCCACGCCGTAAACCAGCCAGAGAGTGACACCGGCAGTGAAGGCAAGCGTCGCCGGCAGCGACAGCGCGCGGGTATCCTTGTCGCGCATCACCTTGTGCGCCTGGGGCAGCCAGCACACCGTGGTGAGCACGGCGCCGGTCGTGCCGGCGATTTCGATAAAGAGCTGCACGGCTCAGCACTAATCGCGATTCGGTTCCGAATTTATGACAGGCGTTGCGCGCGGCTCTATGCTGCCGTTATGAATCGAACGCCTTCGCCCCGCCGCCTTGCCTGCGCCCGTTGCGGCACGTCATTCGACTGCGGCCTGTCCGGCGATTGCTGGTGCGCGGCGGAGCCTTACCGGCTGCCGATGACCAAGGCATTGATCGAGGATTGTCTCTGCCCAACCTGCTTGCGCAAGGCAGCGGCCGGGCTCGCCGAAAGCCGGCGGGCAGCGGAAGATGCCGATTAGCGCACCGGCCTTGTGCCCAATCCCGCCAATGCCCCGACATGCCCGCCAAGCGGTCATAGCCGCCGCAGTGCGGCAACGGTCCCGCCGACCTAGCCTTTTGGCGGTTTGACAAGGCTGACCGGCCGCCACTACCCTGCCGCCATAAGAAATAACAAAGCTCCAGGGAGGAATGCCATGCGAACGCTCGCGTTAATCGCGCTTGCCGCCGTTGCCGTGTCCGGCACGGCGAACGCGCAGATCGTCACGAAATATTCGGGGATTCAACCAGCCGCCCATCCGGCGAGCTACACGGAAGAGTATTTCGCCGACGAGGTCGAGACGCTGACCAAGGGCACAGTGAAGGTCGAAGTCTATCACAATGCCCAACTCGGCGACGCCGTCGCCAACGTGCAGAGCATCCGCAACGGCACCATCGGCTTCACGACGGTGTCCTCGGCCAACCTCAATCAGGTCGTGCCGGCGATGGACATGTATTCGCTGCCGTTCATTTTCAAGAACGCCAAGCAATTCTGGTGGTTCCTGGCGCAGCCGCAGGCCGCGCAACTCGCCGCGCCGCTCGAAGCCAAGGGCATCAAAATACTCGCCTATATCGACTCCGGCGCGCGCAATCTGTTCACCGACAAGCCGGTGCATACACCGGCCGACCTCAAGGGCGAGAAAATCCGCGTGATGGCTTCGCCCGTCATGGTCGACACGATGAAGGCGCTGGGCGCGACCGGCGTGCCGGTGGCCTGGTCGGAACTCTATACCGCGTTGCAGACCGGCGTGGTCGATGGCGCCGAGAACAATCATCCCTCGATCGTCGCCAAGAAGTTCTACGAGGTGTCGAAATACTACACCCTCGACGAACACATGCGCATTCCCGACGTGATGATCATGTCGATGAAGCTGTGGAACCAGCTCAACCCGGACCAGCAGAAGGCCGTCACCGAAGCCGGCGTGCGCGCGCAAGCCTATATGCGTGGCGCCTGGCACGTCTCGGAGGTGAAGGATCTCGATGAACTCAAGACCAAGTTCAAGGAGATCATCACCGTGGACAAGACGCCGTTCATCAAGGCGGTGGGACCGATGGTGCAGGAACAGGCCAAGCGGCTGGGAGTGACGAAGACCGTCGACTTCCTCCTCGCCTCGCAGAAGAACTTCTAGGCTTCCACAAGGGGCGCGATAGATGGGGCGGCGGTGTTCCGCCGCCCCTTTGTCTGTGAGGGGTGCCTGTGGCTTTCGCAAATCTTCTCGATCGTGTCGTGTGGTTCGTGGCGGCGCTCGTGCGCTGGGTCTGCATCCTGCTGGCCACGGCGCTTTTTACCATCGTGGTAGTCGCCGTCATCGCGCGCTACGGCTTCGGTAGCGCGGTGTCCTGGACCGAAGAAGTCCCGCGCTATCTGCTGATCTGGATCTCGTTCCTCGCTGCCGCGTCCTGCGTGCTGCGCCGCGAGCATGTCGGGTTCGACGTGCTGTTCAACGCGCTGCCGAAACGGCTTCGCCGCGTGCTCGGCATTTTCCTCAACATCCTCATTCTCCTGTTCGGCTGGGTCGTGTTCCGCTACGGCATCGATTTCGTGCGCGACTTCGGCTCCGACCTGATGGAGACGATCTCGCACACGAATTACTGGTACTACCCGGCGATGCCGATCTCCGGCTTCCTGATCATGCTGTTCGCGTTCAAGCACATCGTCGACGAGATTGTTCGCGGCGACAGCGCGGCGGTTGCCGGCACCGGCACGATCGTGGACTAGGCCGGGAATCGCCCCATGACCCTGATCATCCTCGGCCTCACCTTCGTTCTGCTCATGGCTGTCGGCTTGCCGATTTCGTTCGCGGTCGGCGTCGCCTCGGTGATCGCGACCTTTCTGCTGCCGGGCGTCGATAACGCCACCATCGTGCAGCGCATGCTCACGGCCATCAACACGTTCCCGCTGCTGGCGGTTGTCTTCTTCGTGTTCAGCGGCATCCTCATGTCGCGCGGCGGCATCGCGCGCCGTCTGGTGATGATGGCGGAGGTGCTGGTCGGCTGGCTGCCCGGCAGTCTCGCGCAGATCGTCGTGGTCGCCTCGATGTTCTTCGGCGGCGTCACCGGTTCCGCGGTTGCCGAAGTCTCATCGATCGGCGGCATGATGATTCCGGCGATGGAGAAGGACGGCTACTCCCGCCGCTTCGCCACGGCCATCGTGCTCACCGCCGCGACCATGGGGCCGATCATCCCGCCCTCGATCGGCATGATCGTGTACGCCCATATCGCCGGCAACGTGTCGATCGCCGCGCTGTTCCTCGCCGGCGTGGTGCCTGGCGTTCTCATCGGGTTGTCGCTGATGGTGGCCGCCTTCATCCACGGCAAGCTCTATCACCGCAAAGTCCTGCCGGTGATACCGCTGCGCGACAAGCTCATCCGCATCGTCGACGGCATGGCCGGCGTCTTCACCATGGTGATCATCCTCGGCGGCATCATCTCCGGCGTGTTCACCGCCACCGAAGCCGGCGCCGCGGCGGCGGTTTACGCGCTGTTTCTTACGGTCGTCGTTTATCGCGAAATCAAGATTACGGAACTGCCGGAGATCATGTGGGAGAGCTGCCTGACCAACGCGGTGGTGATGATGCTGATCGCCACCTGTTCGGTGTTCACCTGGATTCTCACCTACGAGAACCTGCCGACCATGCTGGCGACGCACTTCTTCAGTCTGATCCACAGCAAGTGGGCGTTCCTGCTCATCCTCAACGTCTTCCTGCTCGTCGTCGGCATGTTCATCGACATGACGCCGGCGCTGATCATGCTGGTGCCGATGCTGATGCCGCTGGCGGCGAAATTCGATATCGGCCTGGTGCATCTCGGCCTCATCATGGTCATCAACCTCGCCTTCGGCCTGACCACGCCGCCGGTCGGCACCTCGCTGTTCGTGGCGCTGAAGGTCGCCAATCTGCCGATGGAAAAGATCATCGCGCCGCTGCTGCCGCTGCTCGCCTGCCTGTGCGTCGTGTTGCTGTTCGTGACCTACGTGCCGGAAAGCTATGACTGGCTGCCGCGCGCCCTCGGGCTGATGAAATAGCGGCCGAACAGAGGACGAAATGATTCTGGAAATCGCGCAGATCGACGTGAAGCCCGGCATGGAAGCCGAGATCGAGGCCGGCGTGAAAAAAGCGGGCGCCATCTTCCAGCGCGCCAAAGGCTGCAAGAGCATGACGTTACAGCGCTCGCACGAGCAGCCGTCGCGCTACCGGCTGTTCGTGCAATGGGACACGCTGGAAAACCACACCAAGGATTTCCGTGAATCCGCCGATTTCGCGGAATGGCGCAAGCTGGTCGGCCACTGCTTCGCAGCGCCGCCGCAGGTCGAGCACGTCACCGAGGTGGTGAAGGGGTTCTGACGCCCCGTCGTTTCGGACCTTTTTCCGGCATCAGGCTCCTGCCACCGACCCTCCCGGCTCATATTGACAATCTGTTGTCATTGTGACAATCTATAGGCATGAACACCGACGGGCAAAACCTGCTGCCGCTGATCGTCGCCGATGTCTTCGAGTTGGCCGGTCATTTCCGCGCCGACGGCGAGACGATCGCCGGCACGGTCGGGCAGACGCAAGCGCGCTGGCAGGTGATGAGTGCGGCCAGTGCCGATCCGCGCACCGTGCCGCAGATTGCCCGCCGGCTCGGCGTCACCCGGCAGAATGTGCAGCGCATCGCCGATCTGCTGGTGGCGGAAAACTGGGCGAGCTTCGAGGCCAACCCGGACCACAAGAGCTCGCTCTATCTCGTCCTCAATACCCGCGGGCGGAGCGCACTCGCGAAAATCACCAAAGCCGCCGGATCGAGCCACGCGCAGCTTGCGCGTCGGCTTGCCGGCACCGATGTCGGCGCACTCCATCGCAGTCTGCGCCGCCTGATCCACGCCTTTAACGACCGTGACAACGTAAAGTAAGGATGAAAGCCATGAATGCCGAGACCGTCGCCGAATGCATGACGGCGAGCTTCGCCAATACGCCCTTCCCCGCCGTGGTGCACAAGCTCGCCGAAGCCGGCGTCACCGCCTACACCGCCGACCTGATCGCGCTGCGCAAGACCTATTATGGTGCCGGCGCCGAGAGTAGGCACTGCCGCTCGCCGACAGCCCGGCGATCGCTCCGGATTTCGACAGCGCAGCGGTGGAGGCTACCGTCAAGGCGATCCAACGTAAGGAAATCGGCTATACGGAATTCCTCCGCAAGATCATGGCGGCCGGCTGCGCGCGTTACAGCGTGTTCTTCGGCGGCCGCAAGGCGATGTATTTCGGCCGCGACGGCGCCATCTATACCGAGCCGTTCCCGGCGGCGAAATGATGCAATATGGACGGGCGGCTCAGGCCGCCTGCCCGCAGCCCTGCGGCTTGAGCACGCGGGTCGTGGACGGCGGATGTTTTGCCAGCTTGCCGGCCGGGCGGATCGGACGCGCGGCAAAATTGCCGCCGCAGTTCGGACAGCGCCCGCCGAGTTTGGTCTCCACGCAATCGCGGCAGAACGTGCACTCGAACGTGCAGATCATGGCGTCGGCGGCGTCCGGCGGCAGGTCCTTGTCGCAACATTCGCAATTCGGGCGCAAGGCGAGCATGGTTTGAGTCTCCGATAAAACGACAGTTTGCGGGATGCCCGGCGGCGGTCAAGCCGCCCTTTCCCCGCCGGGGGACTCGCCCCATATTCAGGGCGCGATGGCCATGAATTCCGACAAGCCCCCGAAAAAGACGAAAGACCCCGCCCCCCGTGGCGGCGGCGCGAATCGAATAAAGCCGACGCGCGCCAAGGCGGCGCGGCCGGACGGCGCGCCGACGCCGCAGGCGCTGGCCGATCTGCTCAATCCGGCCATCAACAAGGGCACCGCGGGGCTCGGCTCGGGCACCGGCAAGGATTCGGGCCTGCAGCCGCCGCCGGACAATTCGTTCGACCGGCGCGCGGATTTTTCCGCCGCCCACAAGGCGCGCAAATCGGCGCAGGAAGGTTTTGGCGAAGCGCCGCAGCGGGACTACGCCGCCTCGCCGATCACCGGGCTCGATCCGAAGCTGGCGCAGGAACTAGGCCTCGGCGACGACGCCCCGCCCGATCCGCACGCGCAGTCCGCCAAGGAAGCCGAACGGATCACGCGCGGCGGCGATCCCAAATATCGTCTGCCGAAAGCCGATCTGCCGACCGGGAGCGGCGGCCTGTCGTCGATGGGCGTCGCCGCCACCGCGCAATCGCTCGAACGTCTGCTGCGCGAGGGCCGGCCGGAATTTGCCGCCGGGCATGGCGCCGTGTGGATGCCGCATCGTCCGGCGCGGCCGGAAAAATCCGAAGGCGGCGTGCGCTTCAAGATCGTGTCGGACTTCGAGCCGAAGGGCGACCAGCCACAAGCGATCAAGGACCTGGTGGAAGGCGTGCAGCGCCATGACCGCACGCAAGTGCTGCTCGGCGTGACGGGATCGGGCAAGACCTTCACCATGGCGAAGGTGATCGAGGCGACGCAACGCCCGGCGCTCATCCTGGCGCCGAACAAGACGCTCGCCGCGCAGCTCTATGGCGAGTTCAAGTCGTTCTTCCCCGACAACGCGGTCGAGTATTTCGTCTCCTATTACGACTACTACCAGCCGGAAGCCTACGTCCCGCGCACCGACACCTACATCGAGAA
>DATATS010000134.1:0-16719 GCA_036268675.1 Pseudolabrys sp. | reverse complement strand
GAGCCAGTCGGGCAGCACCGGCTTGATGCCGCAGGCGGCCGCGACCGCATCCGGAAATTTGGCGGGATGCGCGGTGGACAAGACCACCATGGGCACGGATGGATCGCGCGTCTCTTTTTCGGCGACCGCCAGGCCGACCGCAGTGTGCGGATCGGCGCAATAGCCTGCTTCGCGCATCCAGGCGCGCATGGTGGCTGCGCTTTCCTGCTCGTCGGCGCGGTCGGCGGTGAACAAGGCGCGCATCGCGGCGAGCGCATGCGCATCGACCGTGAAGCGTCGCGATTGCGCAAGCGATCCCATCAGCGCCGCGACCTGCTTGCCGTCGCGGCCACAAGCATCGAACAACAGACGTTCGAAATTCGACGACACCTGGATGTCCATGGACGGCGAGGTCGTCGCGATGACGTCACGCAATTCGTAAGCACCGTTCGCGAAGGTGCGCGCCAGGATGTCGTTGACATTGGTCGCCACTGCCAGACGGTCCACCGGCAAGCCCATGCGCGAGGCGACATAACCGGCATAGACGTCGCCAAAATTTCCGGTCGGGACCGTGAACGCGACTTTCCGGTGCGGCGCGCCCAACGTGACCGCGGCGGTGAAATAATAAACCGTCTGCGCGACGATGCGGGCCCAGTTGATCGAGTTGACGCCGGAGAGCCGCACGCGGTCGCGGAAGGCATGGTGATTGAACATCGACTTCACCAGCGCCTGGCAGTCGTCAAACGTTCCTTCGATAGCGATGGCATGCACATTCGAGTCGGGCGCGGTGGTCATCATGCGCCGCTGCACCTCGGAAATGCGGCCATGCGGGAAGAGCACCACCACGTCCACCTGGGCGCGGCCGCGAAAGGCCTCGACCGCAGCGCCGCCGGTGTCACCGGAGGTTGCGACGACGATGGTCCTTCGCTCGCCGCGCGCCAGCAGCACATGGTCCATCAGCCGCGCCACCAGCTGCATGGCGAGGTCTTTGAATGCGAGCGTCGGCCCGTGAAAGAGTTCGAGCACGAACAGGCTGGCGCCGAGCTGCGTGAGCGGCGCCACCGCGGGATGGCGGAACGTGCCATAGGCCTCGCGCGCCATGCGCGCGAGATCGGCTTGCGCGATGCCGTCGCCGACGAAGGGGAGGATCACCTCGACCGCGACTTCGGCGTAAGGCTTGCCGGCAAAGCCCGCGATCGTCTGCGCGCTCAACGTGGGCCAGGTCTCGGGCACGTAAAGGCCGCCGTCGCGGGCGAGCCCCGCGAGCATGACGCCGACAAAATCGAGCGGAGCAGCCTCGCCCCGTGTTGAGACATAACGCATTGAAACGCTTGCTTTTTTTGTTCCGCCACGGCCGTTATTGGCACAGTAGCCTCGTGTCGGGGCTTTCACAAGAAAGCGCAGCCAGCGCGCCTTAGCGTGTCAGACCAGCAGGCCGCCGCCGTCGAGATAGACGATCGAACCGGTCATGAAACCATTGGTCATGAAAACGTGGATTTGCCGCGCGATGTCCGCGCCCTCGCCGACGCGGCCGACCGGCAGCGCCGCCGCCGTCTTGGCCAGCATGTCCCTGCGGGCGGCTTCCGGCATGGCGGCACGGATCGGCGTGTCGATAATGCCAGGCGAAACGCAATTCACGCGCACCGGAGCGAGATCAATGGCGAGGCCGCGCGTCAGCGATTCGAGCGCGCCATTCGCCGCCGCGACGATGGCCGCATTGGGCCGCGGGCGGATGCTGAGGAAGCCCGACACTAACGTGAGCGAGCCGCCGGCGCGGATATCGGCAGCACGCGCCACGCGCCAGGCGCCCCAGAATTTGCCTTCCATCGTGGCACGCACGTCGTCCATGCTGACCGTCTTGAACGGACCGGTGCGCAGTTGCGCGGCGGTGACGACCACATGATCGACCGCGCCGCAACGGCTGAAAAGATTTGCGATGCTGTCATCGCTCGTGACGTCCGCGGCAATCGCGGTCACGCCCAGCTTGCCGGCGGCGCTTTTCAGCCGCTCGGCATTGCGCGAGGCGATCGTGACTTCGGCGCCTTCCGCCTTGGCCAATTCGGCGGTCGCATAGCCGATGCCGGACGAACCGCCGACGACGATGACTTTCTTTCCCGCAAGCTGCATGCCGCGCACTAAATCACGCGGCGGCGCGATCGACAAATGTCTTCGCGTTTCTTTGGCGTTTCACAGGGAGAAAACATCAATCCCGTCCGCTGATGCGGCGGGACAGCCACACCACATAGACGCCGGCGAGGCCGAGCGCGAGGCCGAACCAGGTCAACGCATATTGCAAATGATTGTCCGGCAGCGCGACCACGAGCTTGCCCGGGAGCGGCAGGCCGCCGGCCGGCACCGGCGATTCCTGTTCGATGTAAAATGGCGCGGCGGTCGGCCATTTCTTCGCGGCGGCGATTGCCGTGGAATCGCGCAGGTACCAGACATTGTTCTGCGGCTCGTCAGCGGGCGTGAACAGCCCGCGATGCTCCGGCCAGCGCATCACGCCGACGATGTCGATGGAACCGTGCGGCGCGCCCGCCGCGCGGCTCGCCGGGGTCATCCAATCCATCGGCACGAAGCCGCGGTCGATCATGACAATGCTGCCGCCGGCCAGGCGGGCCGGCGCGAACACCCAGTAACCCGGCCCGTGAACATCGGGCCGGAATGCGGAGCCGGCGGTGTAAACGAGCGCCTCCTGGCCGGGCAGGAAATCGGCGGGGAATTTCACGCGGGTGTATTCGTCGCGCGCTTGCGTGAGATGCGACCAGCTATCGCGCGGCGGCAGATCCTGCGGCGCCCCGGCGAGCTGGGTGTCGAGCTGATGGATCAGGTTTTCTTTCCAGGTCTTGCGGTCGAGTTGCCAGATGCCGAGCCCGATCAGGAAGATCACGCCGACCAGCGCGAACACGGTCGGCTCGATGACGCCGCCCCGGCGTTTTGGCGGGCTTGCGTTCATCGGTCGCCCCGCTGTTCGAGACGGCCTTCCGCCGCTTTGTGATGAAATTGCAGAGCGATCAGCAGGCCCTTGAGCAGCCGCAACGGCACCAGCGTCACCAGCAGGATCGACGGCAGCCATAGCGCGGCGTGCACCCAATAAGGCGGCTGATAAACGACTTCGACGATCAGCGCCGCAAACACCACGACGCCGCCGCCGATCAGGATCACGAACACCGCCGGCCCGTCGCCGGAATCCGCAAAGCTGAAATCCAGCCCGCAGCTCTCGCAACGCGGGCGCAATGTCAGGAACCCCTGGAACAGCCGGCCCTTGCCGCAGCGCGGACAACGCCCGCGCAATCCGCGAGAGATCGGCAGCGGCTCGGCAGTCATTGCATTCCTTCCGCAAAACAAAAGGGCGGCGCTGGTCGCGCCGCCCTCGTTGAAATCACCGCGCTAGGGTCATTCGGGAACAGGCACGCCGGCACCCCACACATATATGCAGGCGAACAGGAACAGCCACACCACGTCGACGAAATGCCAGTACCAGGCGGCGAACTCGAAGCCGAGATGCTGGGTCGGCGTAAAATCGCCACGGATCGCGCGCGCCAGACAGACGATCAGGAAGATCGAGCCGATGATGACATGCGCGCCGTGGAAGCCGGTCGCCATGAAGAACGTCGCGCCGTAGATATTGCCGGAATAGTGGAAGGCCGCGTGCGCGTATTCAAAGGCCTGCACGCAGGTGAAGGTGAGGCCAAGCATGATCGTGAGCGCGAGGCCCCACTTCAGTCCCTTGCGGTCGTTTTCCAGCAGCGCGTGATGCGCCCAAGTCACCGTGGTGCCCGAGGTGAGCAGGATGAGCGTGTTGAGCAGGGGCAAATGCCAGGGATCGAAGGTGTGGATGCTCGGCGGCGGCCACACGCCGTGGGTGACCGCCATGCGGCCATAATCGTTCAGTTCGTGCGGAAACAGCGCCGCGTTGAAATAGGCCCAGAACCAGGCGACGAAGAACATTACCTCGGAGGCGATGAACAGGATCATGCCGTAGCGGTGCGAGATCTGCACCACGCGCGTATGGAAGCCTTCGAACTGGGCTTCCTTGATGACGTCGCTCCACCAGGCCGCGAAGGTGTAGAGGATGCCGATGACGCCCGCCCCGAATATCCACGGCGCCGCCGCGAACAAGTGATGCATCCAGCAGATGCCGCCGAGCGCCGCAAAGAAGGCGGATGCGGAGCCGATCGCCGGCCACGGGCTCGGTGCGACCAGGTGGTAGTCATGGTTGTTTGCGTGAGCCTCGGCCATCGTCGTCTCCGTTAAAGCCTGGAATTCTTCGCGGTTGCCTGCGCCACCGGCGCGACCTGCTCCGGCAGCCGGTAGAAGGTATACGAGAGCGTGATCGTGTTGAGAACGTCCTGGTCGCGGTCTTCGACGATCTTGGGATCGACGTAGAACACCACCGTCATCTCGCGCGTCTCACCCGGCTGCATCGTCTGCTCGGTGAAGCAGAAGCAGTTGATCTTGTCGAAATAGGCCCCGACCGTCGTCGGCGTGACATTATAAGAGGCCTGCGCGGTGATGGTGCGGGCGGCCTCGTTGATGACCTTGTAGTGGACGGTCGCCACCTCGCCGATATGCAGCTTGATCTCGTTCTGCTCCGGCAAGAATATCCACGGCAGGCCGGGTGTCACGTTGGAATCGAAGCGGACAGTGACCGTGCGCGCCAGCATGTGCTTGGGCGCGATGCGCGAAACTTGCGTGGTGCCGGCAAAGCCGGTGACCTGGCAGAATATCCTGTAGAGCGGGATGGCCGCGAACGACGCGCCCACCATGCCCGCGACAAGCACGCCGCAGCAGGCGGCGATCAGAATGTCGCGCCGCAGCGCTTTCTTGCCTGTATGCCGGCCACTCGTCATATCGGCCGCACCAGCACGATCGGACCCTTCACCAGCGTCATCACGTAGAACAGGATGACGAGAGCCGCGAGCGACAGCGCGATGGCAATCGAGCGTGAACGCCGCGCGCGTTTCTGCGCCTCGGTGAGCACGATACCTTCGTCTTTGTCTTGCTCGTTCATCGTCAATCCGACCGTCACGCCGCCAACCGGGCGATCAGCCCGCCCCAGCCCCGTTCAACCAGCAGCACTGCAAACAACAGGAACAGATAGAGGATCGAAAAAGCGAACAAATGCTTGCTGGCGCGATCGTCCGGCCGCCGCTCGACAAAGACCTTGCCCGCCAGCAGCAGCATGATCGCGCCGGTCACAAGCGCCGTGAGCCCATAGAGCGCGCCGGCATAGCCGAGCGCGTAAGGCGCAACGCCGAGCGGAACGAGGATCAGCGTATAGACGAGTATCTGCCGGCGCGTCGCAACGTCGCCCTTGACCACCGGCAGCATCGGAATGCCGGCACGGGCATAGTCCTCGGTGCGGTAGAGCGAGAGCGCCCAGAAATGCGGCGGCGTCCAGAAGAAGATGATCATGAACAGCAAGACCGGCTCAAGTGAGAGCGAGCCGGTCGCCGCCGCCCAGCCGATCATCGGCGGGAACGCGCCGGCGGCGCCGCCGATCACGATGTTCTGCGGCGTCGAACGCTTGAGCCAGGCGGTGTAGATCGCGACATAGAAAAAGATTGTAAACGCGAGCAGCGCCGCCGCCAGCGCGTTCACCAGCAAGCCAAGCACAACCACCGCGAAACCCGATAGCGTGAGCCCGAAGGCCAGCGCCTCCCCCGGCTGCACTTTTCCCATTGGTATCGGACGGCGTGCCGTTCGCACCATGCGGGCGTCGATGTCGGCGTCGTACCACATGTTGAGCGCGCCGGCGGCGCCAGCGCCGACCGCAATACAGAGCAGCGCGGTGAATGCGGTCAGCGGGTGCAAATTGCCCGGCGCGACCGCAAGGCCGGTGAGTGCGGTAAACACCACCAGCGACATGACCCGCGGCTTCATAAGCGCGACATAGTCGCCAACGGACGCGAGGCTCGGTTCAGCCAGCGGACGCTCGGCGGCGAGTGGCCGGCGGAAGTCTGCGCCTTCGCTGACGAGCGACATGGGTTACTTGATCCGCGGCAGTGTCTCGAACTGATGGAACGGCGGCGGCGAGGACAGCGTCCACTCCAGCGTGGTCGCGCCCACGCCCCAGGGATTGTCGCCGGCCACGCGCTTCTTCACGAAGGCTTCGATCATGCCGAAGAAGAACACCAGCACGCCGAAGCCCGCGATGTAGGAGCCGATGGACGACACTTCGTTCCAGCCGTGGAACGCGTTCGGATAATCGACCGTGCGGCGCGGCATTCCGGCGAGGCCGAGGAAGTGCTGCGGGAAGAAGACGATGTTGACGCCGATGAACATGATCCAGAAGTGCAGCTTGCCGATGGTCTCGTTGTACATGTAGCCGGTCATCTTCGGGAACCAGTAGTACCAGCCGCCGAAGATTGCGAACACCGCACCGAGCGAGAGCACGTAGTGGAAATGCGCGATCACGTAATACGTGTCGTGCAGCACGCGGTCGACGCCGGCGTTGGCGAGCACCACGCCGGTGACGCCCCCGAGCGTGAACAGGAAGATGAAGCCCATCGCCCACAGCATCGGCGTCTTGAACTCGATCGAGCCGCCCCACATGGTCGCGATCCACGAGAAGATCTTCACGCCGGTCGGCACCGCGATCACCATGGTGGCCGCGATGAAATAGGCCTGCGCGCCGGTCGACAAGCCGACCGTGTACATGTGATGCGCCCACACGACGAAGCCGACGGCGCCGATCGAAACCATCGCATAGGCCATGCCGAGATAGCCGAACACCGGCTTCTTGGAGAAGGTCGCGACGATCTGGCTGATCATGCCGAAGCCGGGCAGGATCAGAATGTAGACTTCCGGATGACCGAAGAACCAGAACAGATGCTGGAACAACAGCGGGTCGCCGCCGCCGTGCGGATCGAAGAAGGTGGTGCCGAAATTACGGTCGGTCAGCAGCATGGTGATGGCGCCAGCCAGCACGGGCAGCGCCAGCAGCAGCAGGAACACTGTGACGAGTTGCGACCATACGAACAGCGGCATCTTGTGCAGCGTCATGCCGGGCGCGCGCATGTTGAAGATGGTGGTGATGAAGTTGATCGCGCCCAGAATCGACGATGCGCCCGCGAGATGGATCGCCAGGATGACGAAATCCACCGCCGGGCCCGGATGGCCCGTGGTCGATAGCGGCGCGTAGAGAGTCCAGCCGGTGCCGGCGCCGAGCGAGCCGGGCTCGCCTTCGACGAACATCGAGGTCAGCAGCAAGGCGAACGAGGCCGGCAGCAGCCAGAACGAGATGTTGTTCATGCGCGGGAACGCCATATCGGGCGCCCCGATCATCAGCGGCACGAACCAGTTGCCGAAGCCGCCGATCATCGCCGGCATCACCATGAAGAAGATCATGATCAGGCCGTGCGCGGTGGCGAACACATTATAGGTGTGCGAGCTCAGGTCCATCGACAGGGTGAAATTCACCCAATTCAGAAAATGGACGTGCAGGCTGTGATGGCCCTTGAAGTACTGGATCCCGGGATTCTGAAGTTCGAGCCGCATGGCGATCGACAGCAGCCCGCCGATCACGCCGGCCATCAGCGCGAAGCACAGGTACATCGTGCCGATGTCTTTGTGGTTCGTCGAATAGACGAAGCGGCGCCATCCGGTCGGATGCGCGTCGTGGGTATCGTGTGCGCCGTGCACGGCTTCGCTGCTGGCCATCGATTCTGTCCTTCGACCTTTGTTCTTGTCGCTCGTACTATATTTGTATCGTTACGCGCCTCACTTGAGCGCGCCGGCCGCGGCCACCGCGGTCGGAGAAACGCTTGCATCCTTGGCTGCGGCAACTGCCGGCGTCGGTGCTTCGCCATCGCTGGCGTATTTCTTCTTCGCCTGATCGAGCCATGCCGTGTATTCCTTCTCGCTCACGACGTGCACGGCGATCGGCATGAACGCGTGGTCACGGCCGCAAAGCTGCGAGCACTGTCCGTAATAGACGCCCTCGCGTTCGGCCTTGAACCAGGTCTCGTTGAGCCGGCCGGGAATGGCGTCGATCTTGATGCCGAACGAAGGCACCGAAAACGAGTGGATCACGTCGGCGCCGGTGACCAGCACGCGGACAACCTTGTTGACCGGCACCACCATTTCATTGTCCACCGCGAGCAGACGCGGCTCGCCGGGTTTAAGGTCCTTGTCCTGCACCATCAGCGAATCGAATTCGAATTTGCTGTCAGGATAGCTGTAGCTCCAGAACCACTGCTTGCCGGTCGCCTTCACGGTCACGTCGGCCGCCGGTATTTTCAACTGATAGAACAGCAGACGAAACGAGGGCACCGCGATCGAAACCAGGATGAGGATCGGAACGACCGTCCACAGGATTTCGATAGCCGTGTTGTGCGTCGTGCGCGAGGGCACCGGATTGGCGCGCGCGTTGAAGCGCACCACCACGATCGCCAGCAGCGCCAGCACGAACAGCGTGATCGCCGTGGTTACCCACAGCAGGTAACCGTGGAACCAGACGATGTCGTCCATCACCGGGCTGGCGGACCCTTGCAGGCCGATTTCCCACGGCGAGGGATGGCCAAGGCCGGCGAAGGCTTGGCCGCCGCCTGCCAGACTGGCTACGCCCGCGACCCCGAACGCGATCAACCGCTTGAGCACCAGCATTGTCTTATGCGCTCCCTCGACGAAAAATTATGGCCACATCAGCCCCGTTGTGCCGCCCACCGCGGGAATCATGTCCGGCTCTGTCTCGCTGAGCACGGCGTTTTGCCACGGGCGTGGCAGGCTTTGCGGTGCGGCGGGACGGGGGGAAATCCCGACTTTTCAAACCACAATTCCGGGGTTGCCGCAATGCACCTTATCGAGGCCCAGATGCGACAAACAGCGTACCGGCCCGGAACAGCCGACGCCGCATTTCGGCCATGGGAAAACGGCTTGGATGGCGGCAGCCGCACCTCGTGCGACCCCTGCGCCTTGCTTGACAGGATGGCGCGGGCATGAGTCAACGAAGCAATTAAATGCGAAGTGGGACGGCGATTCGCGTACGATCGCGGGCACCGATGGCAGGCGTCACGCGCATCCCAAGGGATTGAAGGATGGGCATTTTCGAGCGTGGCAGGCATGCGAAGGGGAGCTGGGCCGGGTTCGCGGCGCTTGCGCTGGCGGCCGCCCTCATGATGCTGCCTGGCGATCGGGCGGCTGCCCAGGGCGCCGTCAAGTCGGTGCACAAGGACTGGCAGATTCGCTGCGATTCCCCGCCCGGCGCCAAAGCCGAGCAATGCGCGTTGATTCAGAGCGTGGTCTCGGAAGAGCGCGCCAATGTCGGCCTCACCGTCATCGTGCTCAAGACCGCCGACGCCAAGAGCCGCCTGATGCGGGTCGTGGCTCCGCTCGGCGTGCTGCTGCCGTCCGGTCTCGGGCTCAAGATCGACAATGCGGATATCGGCCGCGCCGGATTCGTGCGCTGCCTGCCAAACGGCTGCATCGCCGAAGTGGTCATGGACGACGAGCTGATCAAGAAGCTGCGCAACGGCAAGACCGCGACGTTTGTCATCTTCCAGACGCCGGAGGAAGGCATCGGTTTCCCGATGAGCCTCGCCGGTTTTGGCGAAGGCTACGACAAACTCCCCTGATCGCTTACGCCCCTCGCATTTGATGTCTGGACTACCGATACTGGCGCCGTATGCCGGGAGAATCGCCATGACGTCTTCGGCCGCAAAGTTTGGCTCAGCGCTGGCCAAGGCCGTGAAAGGCACGGCGAGCCAATTCAAAAAATCCGAAATGCCGAAAACGACCGCCTATTACATCGGCGAGCACGATATCCACGACGAGGCGGCGTTTGCCGACTATCTCAAACAGGTCATCCCGATCATCGAGCGATACGGCGGCCGCTATCTGACGAAGCCGGGCACGCATGAACTGCTCGAAGGCCACTGGCAGCCCAATCGCGTCGTGATCGTGGCCTTCCCCGATATGGCGTCGCTGCGGGCCTGGTATCATGCGCCGGACTATCAGCCGCTGATCGCCAAGCGCCAGGCAGCCGCGCGCGACGTGATGATCGCCATCGAAGGCCTGTGACGCCGGTCTGGAACCGTTGCCGGCAGCCCTCGCAGAATTGCCATGGAGCCATTATCTCCTTGAACGAACAAATTTCCGGAGAGCCGCATGGACAATAATATCGCTTCCCTGATCGACCGCGCCGGCCTCGACAAGACCAAGGTGCGCCGGTTGATCGGGCGCGGCCTGGAAGGGGCCGACGACGGCGAACTGTTCCTCGAATACCGGCAGTCCGAGGCGCTGGTCTTCGATAATGGCCGGCTCAAGCAGGCAACCTATGACACCGCGCAAGGCTTCGGCCTGCGCGCGGTCAAGGACGAGGCGGTCGGCTACGCGCATGCGTCGGATTTGTCGGAGGGCGCGCTTGCGCGCGCGGCCGAAGCGGTGCGCGCGGTCAAAAGCGGCCACAGCGGCAAATATGCCGAAGCGCCCGGCCGCACCAACCGCAAGCTTTACGGCGACGACAATCCGCTGGAACTGCCCGCCTTCGACGCCAAGGTAAAATTGCTGGAGCAGATCGACGCCTATGCCCGCGCCAAGGATGCGCGCGTGCGCCAGGTGTCCGCCAGCGTCGCCGCCACCTGGCAGGTGGTCGAGATTCTTCGCGCCGATGGCGAGATCTATCGCGATATCCGCCCGCTGGTGCGGCTCAGCGTGTCGACGGTGGTCGGCGACGGCGACCGTCAGGAGTCGGGCTCCTATGGCGTCGGCGGGCGCGAGGCTTACGAGCGTTTCATCACGCCCGACGCCTGGAAGGACGCGGTCGACGAAGCCGTGCGCCAGGCGCTGGTCAATCTCGATGCGGTCGCCGCGCCGGCCGGCGAAATGGACGTCGTGCTCGGCAACGGCTGGCCGGGCGTGATGCTGCATGAAGCGGTCGGCCACGGCCTCGAAGGCGACTTCAACCGCAAGAAGACCTCGGCCTTTGCCGGATTGATGGGTCAACAGGTCGCCGCCAAGGGCGTCACCGTCGTCGACGACGGCACCATGCAACAGCGCCGCGGTTCATTGTCGATCGACGACGAGGGCACGCCGACCAACCGCACGGTCCTGATCGAGGACGGCAAGCTCGTGGGCTACATGCAGGACCGGCAAAATGCGCGGCTGATGAACATGAAGCCGACCGGCAACGGGCGGCGCGAAAGCCACGCCCATGTGCCGATGCCGCGCATGACCAATACGTACATGCTGGCAGGTTCGCACGACCCGAAGGAGATCATCGCCTCGGTGAAAAACGGCCTCTACGCGGTGAGCTTCGGCGGCGGCCAGGTCGACATCACTTCGGGCAAATACGTGTTTCAGTGCACAGAGGCCTATAAAATCGAGAACGGCAAGGTGACCGCGCCGGTCAAGGGCGCCATGCTGATCGGCAACGGGCCGACCGACCTCAACCGCATCACCATGATCGGCAACGACTTCGCGCTCGATCCCGGCATCGGCACCTGCGGCAAGAACGGCCAGGGCGTTCCTGTTGGCGTGGGACAGCCATCATTGCGCATGGACCGCATCACGGTCGGCGGCACCGCCTGACGTTACGGGGATTTGTCATGGCGTCCGTCAAGCCGCGCGCGCAGGGCTGGATCAAGTCCGTCGCCGATATCGCCATCATCGTATTGCTGGTGATGGCGGCCAAGACCGCCATCGCCGAGCCGTTCTACGTGCCGTCAGGTTCGATGGAGCCGACGCTGTTGATCGGCGACGAATTGCTGGCGACGAAATTTCCCTATGGCTATGGCACGGCGTCGCTGCCGGCCTTCATCGACCTGCCCAGCACGTCGCGCATCCTGCCGGCGCTGCCGCGGCGCGGCGACGTTGTAGTATTCCGCTGGCCGGGCGACCGCGCGCAAGTCTGGGTCAAGCGCGTCATCGGATTGCCCGGCGACCGCATCGCGCTCGATCGCGGCCGGGTTTGGATCAACGGCAAAGCCGTCGGCTTGCGGCCGGACGGAAACGGCGAAGCGGAAAACGAAGACGGCAGCGCGATCGCCGCGGCCCGTTTCGTCGAGACCTTGCCGGGCGGGCGCGAGCATTTGATTTTCAAGCTTCCCGGCGTCGATCCGCTCGACACGATGGCGGAGACGGTCGTGCCGCCCGGCCATTTGTTCGTCATGGGTGACAATCGCGACAATTCCGCCGACAGCCGCGTGCCACTGCGCGCCGGCGGCGTCGGCATGCTTCCGGTCGACAATCTGGTGGGCCGCGTCGACGGCATCGTCGGGTCGTGGGATTTGGGGATGAAGGCGCGCCCGGTATGGACGTGGCCGCGGGGCTTGCGCCTCGCGCGCTTCTTCAGCGCGGTTCACTAGAGCGCGACTATCTCACCACGCCCGAAATGCAGCACGGCTTGTGCCTCGGCCTGGTGATCTTGCTCTTCAAATAGCAGCGCGCGGACGAACCGGCATAGCCGGGCCGCACATAGGTCCAGGCACGGCAACGGCTCTCGCCGTCGCAGGCCGCCTTGCAGGCATCGCCGGTGGAATCCGCATCGGTTTCGAAATGCCGATAGTCGCCGCCGGAACGGTCGATGGAGTATTCGGCCCCGCCCCGCCGCGGCGCGACGATGCCGGCGCCGCGCACGCCCGACACGCAGCAATCGTCCTCGACGCGCGGCGGCACTTTGTTTTTCAGCCAGCAGGTGGCGAGCGGAAGGAACATTCGCGGATAAGAAAAGCTCCAGGCACGGCAATGCGCGTCCTTTTCGCAGCGGCCGGCGCAAACCGACGGATCGCCATTGGGAACGGCGAAACTGGTGTAATCGCTGCCGCTGCGGTCGAAGCCGCTTTGCGCCTGCGCCGGCTGTGCCACCGCAAAAGCGATCAGCGCACCGAATACGATGAAAGAGATCCGCATGCGCCGCTCGGCCCTTGGCGATGTGCCGTCGTCCCGAAGGGCATGCTAGCGCACCTGCCGACGCTTGGGCAGGTACAGGTTAGCGCGCAAATAAATATGCGCCCGCCGGAGGGGCCGGCGGGCGCTTCGATCCGGCCGCAAGAGGGGATGTTCGCGGGTCTCGGATCGCGCGGCCGATTGAGAGGGATCGGCCGTTTGGCTATTTGCGGTTTTTAGATCGCCTGACGTGCCGGCCGGTTCGTAGCCGGCCGGGTAAATCCGGCGGCGGCCTTGGCCGTCCGCAACACGCGCTCGGGGCTGCGATACAGATGCCGCTCGCGCGCACGCTCGTGCAGCAGCGAGGTCGGGTCGTCCCAGAACGGCTCCGAAAAGGCGTCGCGCAGGTCGGAGCGAGTCAGCCCGATATCGGCCAGCATGCGCCGGTCGAGGCCGGCAAGCGCCACCGCTTCGCGCCGATGCCGCCGCGCACGCGCGATCTGCTTGAGCCAATAGGTGACGAAAGCCAGCAGGGCGGCAAACGCACGCAGGACGGCGCCGCCGGCGATGGGCAGAACAGGGTAATTCGCGCTCATGTCAGTCTCCATTTCAGTTCTCGGCATGGGCCCAATGTCTATGCGGCCGCCCGCCGGAACCACCCGAAACCCCCACCCGATTCCTCTGGTCCGTGGTCTCTATGCGCCTTGGGGATTGATTAGTGAAACGAATGTTTTTAATATGACCCATCATCTGCGGTGATATGACCCTTTGGCCAAAACCGCCGCCTCTCGAGGACCGCGCCATGACCGCCCTCATCGATATCGACCAGTTGCGCACATTCATCGCCATCGCCGAGACCGGCAGCTTCACCAAGGCGGCCGAGGTCGTGAACAAGACCCAGTCTGCCGTCTCCATGCAGATGAAGCGGCTGGAGGAGCGTCTCGACCGGCCGATTTTTGCGCGCGACGGGCGCGCCTCCAAGCTCACCGAAGACGGCTCGCGCCTGCTCGATTACGCCCGCCGCATCGTCAAGCTCAACATCGAGACCATCGCTGCTTTCTCCGACGCCGAACTTTCCGGCCGCGTCCGTCTGGGTGTCCCCGATGACTATGCCGACCGTTATCTGCCGGAAATCATGGCGCGCTTCTCGCGCGTCTATCCGGGCGTCGAACTCACCGTCATCTGCGAGCCGTCGGCGGACCTTTTGGAACGCATCGACGCCAACGAGATCGATCTCGCCATCATCACCAACTGTGAATTAAAGCGCGCCTCGGAAACCTTCCGGCGCGAACGGCTGCTGTGGGTGACGTCAAACCGGCATCCGACCCATCTCGAGGAGCGGCTGCCGCTCGCGCTCGGGCGGCCGACCTGCTCGTGGCGACGCACCGCCATTGAGCGGCTGGAAAAGGTCAACCGGCCGCACCGCGTTATCTATTCGAGTTCGAGCGCCGGCGCGGTCGCGGCCGCGGTGCTCGCGGGGCTTGCGGTTTCGGTGCTGCCGGAGTCGGGGCTTCGTCCGGGCATGCGCGTGCTCAACGCCAGCGAGGGCTTTCCCGAATTGCCGAGCTGCCGCATCGGACTGGTGCGCAACGCGCACGACTCATCCGCATTGGCCGACGCGCTGGCCGAGCATATCGTCTCGTCGCTGGACAATTTGTCGGAGCAGCAGGCGGCGGAATAGTCCGTCAGCAAATATCGGCAGCCGTCGCATCGAGCAGCCGCGATAGATCGGATGGCGCAAGCTCGATCTGCAAACCGCGCCGTCCGCCGTTGACGACGACCTTCGCAAAAGCCAACGCCGAACGCTCGATGAAAACCGGCAGGCGCTTCTTCTGCCCGAACGGCGAAATGCCGCCGATGTGGTAGCCGGTGATGCGCTCCGCTTGCGCCGCGTCCAGCATGGCGGCGCTTTTGGCGCTGGCCGCCGCGGCAAGTTTCTTCAAATTCACTTCGCGGTCGGACGGCGCCAGCACGCAGACGATGTCGCCTGCCCGCGCCATCAGCGTCTTCAACAGCCGCGCCGGCTCGATGCCCAACGCTTGCGCCGCCTGCATGCCGATGCGCGTCGCGCCCGCGTCGTAATCGTATTCGTGCAGGACGAAGGCAACGCCGGCTTTTTCCAATGCAAGCGTGGCGGGCGTTGATTTGGCCATCGTGACGTCTTCAACTTCTATAGCCCGTCATACCCCGCGAAGGCGAGGTATCCAGCGCTTCGAGCGGTCATTGACAAGGAGATCAATCGTCCGCCTTCGCGGACGATGACGTATAAGATCAATACGCATACTCGTCGAAAATCGGTTCGACCGAGCCCTTCCACTCGCCGTGGAATTTCTCCAGCAATTCCTCCGCCGGCGTGATCCCGCGCGCGACGCTCTCCTCCAGCGGCCGCAAGTAGCGCGTCTCATCGCGACCATTGCTGTCGAGATGCTTGCGCTTCGCCAGTCCGCGCGCGGCAAGCCGCAGCGTCTCCTGCGCCAGTGTGAGCACATTGCGGCGGCCGATCTCGGCCTTGAAGCCGAGCTTGGGCACGTCGTCGCGCAGCTTCTGGCGCTCGGCCGCACTCCAGCCCTTGACCATCTGCCAGCAGGCATCGAGCGCTTCATCGTCATAGAGAAGTCCGACCCAGTAGGCCGTGAGCGAGGGCAACCTGCGCCACGGCCCGCCATCGGCGCCGCGCATTTCCAGGTAGCGCTTGAGCCGCACCTCGGGAAAGATCGTGCTGATGTGATTGGCCCAGTCCGAAATCGTCGGCCGCTCGCCCGGCAGATCCGCAAGCTTGCCGGCGAAGAAATCGCGGAAGGATTTTCCCGACACGTCGATATATTTGTCGCCGCGCTTGATGAAATACATCGGAACGTCGAGCGCATAATCGACGTAACGCTCGAAACCCATGCCGTCCTCGAAGGCCCACGGCATCATGCCGGAGCGCGCCTTGTCGGTGTCGGTCCAGATTTGCGAGCGGAACGACAGGAAGCCGTTCGGCTTTCCTTCGGTGAACGGCGAATTGGCGAACAGCGCGGTCGCCACCGGCTGAAGCGCCAGCGAGACGCGCAGCTTTTTCACCATGTCGGCTTCGGATGAGAAATCGAGGTTCGCCTGCACGGTACAGGTGCGATACATCATGTCGAGGCCGTAGGTGCCGACCTTCGGCATGTAACCGGTCATGATCTTGTAGCGACCCTTCGGCATCACGGGCATGTCGGCGCGGCTCCAGTTCGGCGTCATGCCGAGGCCGAGGAAGCCGATGCCGAGCGGCTTCGCCACTTCGCGCAATTGCGCCAGATGCGCCATCAGCTCCGAACAGGTCTGATGCACGTCCTCGACCGGCGCACCGGACAGTTCGAACTGGCCGCCCGGCTCCAGCGAGATCGCGCCGCCGCCGGTGACGTCGAACATGCCGATGATGTTGTCGCCGTCCATGATCGGCTCCCAGCCGAGCAGATCGTCGAGGCCGACCAGCAGCGAACGGATCGAGCGCTTGCCGGCATAAGGCACCGGCCGGTGGTCGCTCACCGTGAAGGCGAATTTTTCGTGCTCGGTGCCGACGCGGAATTGCGCCTTCGGCTTGCAGCCGGCTTCGAACCACGCGACGAGTTCGTCGCGCGTCTCGATCGGGGTCATGTCGATCTGGTCACGAGCCATGATTGGTCCGGAAAAAAGGTCGCGACGTTAAACATGGGAAAGCGGAAAGGGCAATGCGAGTGGAGCAAATTGCAGGCAAGCACCATCGCCCCTGTTTTTTGACGGCGCGGGGGCGCCGGTGTCCCGTTTTCATTTTCCTCATCGGAAAATGGAGCACCGGGAGGGTGCCAGGGGTTTGCGAGACCCCTTTGGACAGCCCTTGCGATCGGGCCATCCGCGCGCCTTGCGAGGGCGCGCGCCGGCTTGCGAAGCCGGCTGCACCCCCCTGGC
>DATATS010000133.1:0-18489 GCA_036268675.1 Pseudolabrys sp. | reverse complement strand
AAAGGTCGCCTGACATGCCGCGCTACAAGCTCACCATCGAATATGACGGCACGCCGTTTTCCGGCTGGCAGATTCAGCCGGAGGGATTAACCGTGCAAGGCGCGCTGACGGCCGCAATCGAGGCGCTCTCTGGCGAAAAAGTCATGGTGCAGGGTGCCGGGCGCACCGATGCCGGCGTGCATGCGCGCGCTCAAATCGCGCACGTCGATTTGGCCAGGGACTGGGACGCCGACACCGTGCGCGATGCGCTCAACGCTCATCTGCGGCCGCATCCGGTGGCGATCCTGATGGCCGAAAAAGCGCCCGCCGATTTCAACGCGCGCACCTCCGCCATCAAGCGGCATTATCGCTATCGCATCCTCAATCGTCGTGCCGACCTCGCGCTCGATCTGGCTCGCGCCTGGCGCGTGCCGCGTCCGCTCGACGCCGCGGCCATGCATACCGCCGCTCAGCGCCTTATCGGCAAGCATAACTTCACGACCTTCCGCTCAACCGAGTGCCAGGCGATCTCACCGGTCAAGACGCTCGATAGACTCGATGTCGTGCGCGATGGCGACGAGGTGACCGTGCTCGCGTCGGCGCGTTCGTTCCTGCACAATCAAGTGCGCTCCATGGTTGGCTCGCTGGTCATGGTGGGATTGGGCAAATGGAGTGCGGACGATCTGGCGCGCGCGCTGGAAGCGCGCGACCGCGCCGCCTGCGGCCAGGTCGCGCCGGCGGAAGGGCTTTATCTGATGAAGGTCGATTACTGAGCGAAGTAGCGATCGACGATTTTGCGGTAAATCGCCGTCAGCGCGCGCAGGTCGGCGATCGGCACGCGTTCGTCGACCTGGTGCATGGTCTGTCCGACCAGGCCGAATTCCACGACCGGGCAATAATGCGTGATGAAGCGTGCGTCGGAGGTGCCGCCGGAGGTGGAAAGCTTCGGCCTGCGGCCGGTGACGTCCTTGACCGCATTCGACACCAGCGCGGTGAAGGGCCCCGGCTTGGTGACGAAGACGCCGGCGTTCGACGGTTGCCACTTGAAGGCGAACTTGATCTTTTTGCCGGCCGCCTTTTTGGCGCGTTTCTCAATGAGCTTTTTCAGCGAAACCAGCGTGTGCTTGTCGTTGAAGCGGATATTGAACAGCGCACGCGCTTCGCCGGGAATAAGGTTGACGGTCTTATTGCCGACGTCGACCGAGACGAATTCCAGATGCGAGGGCGAAAACTGTTTGGTGCCCTTGTCCAGCGGCTCGGCCTGCAACGCCTCGATGATTTTCAATAATCCACGGACCGGATTTTCGGCGCGTTCGGGATAGGCGACATGCCCCTGCTTGCCGCTCACGATCAGATGGCCGTTGAGCGAGCCGCGCCGGCCAATCTTGATGGTGTCGCCGAGTTCGGCGACATTGCTCGGCTCGCCCAGCAGACAGTGATCGAATTTTTCGCCGCGCTCGGCTACCCATTGCAGCAGCTTCGGCGTGCCGTTGACCGCAATGCCTTCTTCATCGCCGGTGATCAGGAACGAGATCGAGCCTTTGCCGCTTTTTTGCGGCTTGCCGCCATTGGCCGCCAGATGGTCGAGCACCGCCGCGATCGCGCAGGCGATGCCGCCTTTCATGTCCACCGCACCGCGGCCGTAGAGCAGTCCGCCGTTGGTAGCGCCGGCAAAAGGCGGGTGACGCCACGCCGTCTCGTCGCCTGGCGGCACCACATCGGTATGACCGGCAAACATCAGGTTCGGCGAGGCTTTGCCGATGCGGGCATAGAGATTTTCCACGTCGGCGGTGCCCGCTTCCTTGAACGTCATGCGGTGCACGGTAAAACCGGCCGCCTTCAGCGTGCGTTCGAGAAATGCGAGCGCGCCGCCTTCCGCCGGCGTCACCGAAGGGCAGCGCACAAGATCGCGGGCGATGGCGACGGGATCGGCGGTCATGACCGGCTTCGCCTAGTCCCTCAACAATTCGTTGATGCTGGTCTTGGAGCGCGTGCGCTCGTCCACGCGCTTGACGATGACGGCACAATAAAGGTTCGGGCCCGGTTCGCCACTCGGCAACGGCTTGCCGGGCATCGTGCCCGACACCACGACCGAATAAGGCGGCACTTCGCCCTGATAGATTTTGCCGCTTTCGCGGTCCACGATCTTGGTGGAGGCGCCGACAAAGACGCCCATGCCGAGTACCGCGCCCTCGCGCACGATCACGCCTTCGACGACTTCGGATCGCGCGCCGATGAAGCAATTGTCCTCGATGACGACGGGGCCAGCCTGCAGTGGCTCCAGCACGCCGCCAATGCCGACACCTCCCGACAGATGGCAATTCTTGCCGATCTGCGCGCACGAGCCGACGGTCGCCCACGTGTCGATCATGGTGCCCTGGTCCACATAGGCGCCGAGATTGACGAAGCTCGGCATCAGGATCACGCCCGGCGCGATAAAGGCGGAGCGGCGCACCACGCTGCCGGGCACGGCGCGGAAACCGGCCTTGCGAAAGCGGGCCGCGGTCCAGCCCTTGAACTTGGAGTCGACTTTGTCCCACCAGCCGGCCTTGCCGGGCCCGCCCGCGATCACGCTCATGTCGTTGAGACGAAACGAAAGCAGCACGGCCTTCTTCAGCCACTGATTGACGCGCCAGGAGCCGTCGGCGCCGCGCTCGGCCACGCGAGCTTTGCCGGCGTCGAGCATGTCGAGCGCATCGCCCACGGCTTTGCGCACGGCGCCCTTGGTCTTGGGGCCGATCGTGTCACGGGCGTCGAATGCCTCGTCGACGATCCGGGCGAGCTTGTCGTTTGACATGGGCGGTCCGTATGTTCGGGAGCGGTTTGTCGGGGCCCGGGCAGGGGATGTCAAGCAGCCCCTCGGCTGCCGGTCTTCCTGAGGAGCGAGCCGAGGAAGCCGACGAGGTCGTCGGTGACGTGATCGACGTGCAGGGCGTCGCGGCCTTCCAATTCCCAACCCTCGCGAAAAACCTCGCGCGTGCGTTCCGGCACCACCAGCACCGTGGTCATGCCGAGCGCATGCGGAACTTCGAGATTGCGCGCGAGATCCTCGAACATGGCGGCCTTTGCGGCGTCGACCGCGTGGCGCGCAAGAAACCGCTCGTAAGTCATGGCCGAGGGCTTCGGCTCCAGCTCGGCGGCGACGATGTCGAACACGTCCTCGAAATGCTCGCGCACCGCCAGCTTCTTCATCACGGCGTCGGCGTGCTTGCGGGTGCCGTTGGTGAGGATGAGCTTGCGGCCCGGCAGCTTGCCGAGCGCCGCGCCGAGTTCGGGATTTGGCGTGAGCGGCGAGTGGTCGATTTTATGCACGTAGTCGAGATAGTCGTCCGGGTTGAGGCCGTGCTCGGTCATCAGGCCACGCATGGTGGTGCCGTAGCGTTTGTAATAGTCCTTCTGAACGCGGAACGCTTCGTCCTTGGAAACCTTGAGAAATTCCGACACGTAGCCGCGGATGCGGTCGTCCACCTGCTGCCAGAGATTGAGATGATGCGGATAGAGCGTGTTGTCGAGATCGAACACCCAGGTTTCGATGTGTTCGAAAACGCGCGGCGTTCGGCCTTGTGTCGCCATGTCGGTCATTGCGGTTCCCTGAAGCGCACGGTGGTTGACGGCTTACCACCCACATCGATTGCCGCAAAACCCGCGGAATTCAGGCCGCGCGCGGAACAGTCCTTGTGGTCGGCGAGTTCGAATTTGCCGTCGCGCGTGCACAGGGGCACGTCGCCGCCCCAGACGAGCGGCGCATCGCCGCGCTGGATCGCGCGGCCGTTGCCGTCCACCGCCTCGCCATAGCTGTAGATGCGGTGCGGATCGCCGCGTACGTCCGGCCGCAAGCATGTGCCGGCCGCAACGCGATACCAGCCGCGCGTTACGATCTGGCCCATTTCGACAATGCCGAGCGCGGCCATCACGGTGTCATGCGTATCGTTGCACCAGGAAAAACCGCCGCTCTCCGGTTTGCGCGCGGCGGCGAGCAGCGTGTCGAAGAAATCCGGCTTTGTTACGCTCTCGGCCGGCAGTTTGCGCTCGGCCAGGAATTTCGCCAGTGCGGCCTGCGTCTTGGCGCCGTCCACGCCGTCGATCGGATAGGCGTCATAGCCCGCGATCGCCAGCAGCCGCTGGACGCCGGCGAGGCGGGCTTGCGCGTCGTCGTAGTCGGCTTCCTCGGCCAGATTGACCACGGGGCCTTTGGGTGAATCCGACGGCCGCGCGGCCGCAAAGCGCGCTTGCTGGCTGATCGCGCAGCCACGCGCATCGGCGATGGCAAAGTCGTTATTGCGGATGCACAATTCGGCCTGTCCGGTCTGCGGAATTGGCGCGGTGCCGTAAATAGCCGGCGTTCGCGTATGCACATAGACCAGATCGGCATCGAGCGCGCCGTCGAGCACCTGCCGGCACTGGCCGGGATCGATACGGAACCAGCCCCGCGTTGAGACGCTGGCGTGCTTTTCGAGCCCGATCGCCGCCTCCACCCGGTAGCTGGTGCGATTGCACAGCGTAAGCTCCGCGCGCGCCGGCGCGGACGTCAAAAGCAGTACGCCGGAAATCAATGCGACGCCGTAGCTTGCGCGAATCATGCGCCATTATGCCATGCGGCGGGTGGCTCTCAGGCGGCCTGTCGCCGCATGCGCGTCGCGATGAACTCGCGCCCCAGCAATACGGCGCCGAGCGCGAAGCCGGCGATGTCGGTCCACTCGCCATGCGGCATGGCGTCGGCCGGGATGAACAGCAGCAGGCCGGCAATGCCAAAGCCGATCCGCATCGGCGTGCTCAGCACGCGCGTCGCGTAGCCGGCGAAGGCCGCGCAGATCAGCCAGACGCCGGCGAGCGCCGTGATCGTCGCCATCGCAATCGAGGCCACGCTTCCCTCCAGCAGCAGCGACGGCGAGCGAACGAACAGGAATGGAATTATGAATGCGATCCAGCCGAAGCGCACCGCGGTCCAGCCGGTGCGCATCGGGTCGGTGTGCGCGAGCGAGGCCGCGGCGTAGGCCGCGAGCGCCACCGGCGGCGTGATCATCGACATCATGCCGAAATACATCACGAACATATGCGAGGCCATCGGCGATAGTCCGATTTTGACCATGGCCGGCGCCACCAAAGCGGCGAGCAGCACATAGACGCCGACTGTCGGCATGCCCATGCCGAGAATGATCGACACAATCGCCGCCAGCACCAGCAGCAGCCACAGATTGCCCGCGCCGATCTGCACCAGCATCAGCGTCAGCGCGAAGCTCAATCCCGTGATGTTGAGGACGCCGATGATAAATCCAGCGGCGGCCGTGATGATCAGGAGGTCGAGCGATGCAAGCCCGGTCGAGCGCAACGCGTCGAAGACATCGGGGAGCCGCAACTTTTTCTCGCCGTAGCCGAGCGTCGGCCCAGTCACGATCAGTACGCCGGAGGCCGCGAGCGCCGACAGTTCGGGCGACCAGTTCAGCCAGAACAGTCCGTAAATCAAAACGCCGAACGGAATGAGAAAGTGCCAGCCTTGCTTGAGCACCTGCCGCAGCGGCGGGATCTCCGGTCCTTCGATGCTCGTGAGCCCCGCGCGCGCGGCGAGCAGATCGGTCTGGATGAACAGCGCATAATAATAGAGCAAGGCAGGGAGGGCCGCCGCGAGCGCCACGTCGCGGTAGGGGATTTGCAGGAACTCGGCCATCAGAAAGGCGGCTGCGCCCATCACGGGCGGCATCAATTGTCCGCCGGTCGAGGCCACCGCCTCGATCGCGGCGGCGACATGGGCCTGATAGCCGCCGCGCCGCATCAAGGGAATCGTCAGTACGCCGACGGAGGCGACATTGCTCACCGCGCTGCCCGAGATCATGCCGAACAGGCAAGACGCCGTGACCGCGATCTTGGCCGAGCCGCCACGATAGCGGCCCATCAAAGTGAGCGCGATGTCGGTGAAGAATGCCGAGCCGCCGGAGGCAAACAGCAGATTGCCGAAAAATATGAAGGCGATGACGATTGTCGCCGCCACCATGATCGGCAGGCCGAGCATGCTGCCGGGGTCCCACACCAGATAGTAAGCAAGCTGTTGGACGTCGACCGGCAGGCCGGCGAGGGGCCCCGGCACGTATTGGCCGAGCGGCGCGTAAACCAGAAAGACAATGACGACGGTCGTCAGCGCCCAGCCGACGGCGCGGCGCAACGCTTCGATCACAAGCGGGACCGCGATGAAGGCGACGATCAAACCATCCAGCGGACGCGAGGTCATGTCTTCCGACAGCGCGGGGAAACGGATGGCGATGGTGATGCCGACGATCAGGCTTAACGCCGCCAGCAGCCAGTCGTGCCAGGGAACGACGGGCTTCGGCGCGCCGCGGCGCCCCGGTTGCGTGAGATAGACGAGCGCCATGCCAAGCCCGAGCATGCCCGACAGAAACTGCTCGTTGTAAAGAAGCAGCCCGAAGACACTGCGGTAGAGCTGAAGCGCGAAGGCGATCGAGGCCAGCGTGAGCACGGATGCCGCGGCGAAAATCAAACGGCGGGCGCCCTTCGATTGGGGGCCTGCCGGCGCTTGATGGGTTTCGTCGGACACGGGTGAAAGCGATCCGCCGTCTGGCAATGTCAGATCAACTGCCGCTCTTGGGCGGCCACTCGCCGATTTCCTTGTAGAATTTGATCGCGCCGGAATGATATTTCACCGGCCCGAGATCCTTGTTCATGCGCTTGGGATCGAAGCCCGAGAGCGCGCCGAAATTGGCCGCCAGTTCCGCCTTGTGATCGTGCAGCAGCTTGGTGAGCTTGTAGACCACGTCGTCGGCCACCTTGTCGTTGGCAAGCACCAGGTAATCATAGGCATAGACCCAGGTCGGCGCGTCGACGCCGGCGCGGCTCTTGGCCGGCTGGAGTTGCGTCGCATAGGCGACGGGAATGAATTTGCGCAGGCGCTCCATCGCTTCCTTGGAGTGATCGACCGCCAATACGCGCAGCGGAATCTTGGCGTTAACTTCCGAAACTTTGCCCGAGCCGACCGCGAACATGAAAGTGTCGGCCTTGCCTTGCTCGAACTCGCTGGCGCCGCCGACGACGTTCGGCACCGGCACCTTCTGCACGTCGCCGTAGCTCAGGCCGCCGTTTGCCAGCACGCCCCTGGTGAGAATGTCGATCACGCGCTGGCTGGCGTAATCGCTCGGCACGCGCTTGCCCTTGAGGTCGGCGATGGTGTTGATCGGGGAATCCTTGGCGACGAAGAGTTGCGAATAAAGCGGCGTGAGCACGGCGACCGCGCGCAGGTCGGGCTGCAGCTTGTCCTTGTAGATGACAGTGCCGGTGACCGCGTAATGCGCTTCAAGTTCGTTGGCGAGGCCGAATTGCTGCTCGCCGGCATTGACACCCGGCACATAGGCGCTGGTGCCGCCGAACGGCTTGACGCGCAGATTGACACCGCCGTCGGCGGCGACCTTGGCGATGGCCGCGCCCGCCGAATAGGTAAAGAAGCCCTGCTTGCCGGTGCCGAGACTATAGATTTGCGCCGAGGCCGGCGCGGCAAAAGCGAGCACCGCCGCGCTGGCGGCGAGAACCAGTTTGCGTACTGCCGTCATCACACCCTCCCTGGCATTTTTGTTTATGTTCGTGGCGCGAAGCCTACACCGTGCAGTCGATTTGCGACAGGTGGGTTGGTTCTGCGGCCCGCGCCGCCGCTCAGCGATGCATCAGCGTGCCGATGCCGTGATCGGTGAGCAATTCGAGCAGCACGGCATGCGGCACCTTGCCGTCCATGATGACGACGCCTTCCACGCCCTGGTCGAGCGCATAGATGCAGGTTTCGACCTTTGGGATCATGCCGCCCGAAATCGTGCCGTCGGCGATCAGCTTGCGTGCATCGGCGACCGAGAGGTCGGTGATCAGGCTTTTCGATTTGTCGAGCACACCCTCGACGTCGGTGAGCAGCAGCAATCGCTTGGCCTTGAGCGCGCCGGCGATCGCTCCCGCAAACGTGTCGGCGTTGACGTTGAATGTGCCGCCGCTCGCGGAGGTCGCCACCGGCGCCAGCACCGGGATCATCTCGCGTCCGATCACCTGGTTGAGGATGGTGACGTCGACCTTCTCCGGTTCACCGACGAAACCGAGATCGACCACCTTCTCGATGTTGGAATCGGGATCGACGACGGTGCGATTGACCTTGCGCGCCTGCACCATGTTGCCGTCCTTGCCGCACAGGCCGATCGCCTTGCCGCCGGCGGCGTTGATGTAGCCGACGATCTGCTTGTTGATCGAGCCGGCCAGCACCATTTCGACGATCTCGACGGTCTTCTCGTCGGTGACGCGCAGGCCGTCGACGAATTCCGATTTGATGCCGAGCTTCTTGAGCATGGCGGCGATCTGCGGGCCGCCGCCATGCACCACGACCGGATTGATCGCGGTCTGCTCGAGCAGCACCACGTCGCGGGCAAAATCGCGCGCCAGCGACTCCTGGCCCATGGCGTGACCGCCGTATTTGACCACGACGATTTCCTCGTCGTAACGCTGCATGTGCGGCAGCGCTTCGGACAGGATGCGGGCCTGCTCCAGCGGATCGATTTTGGGGGCTTTGCTCATCGCGGCCTCGATTGATTGCCGGCGTTTCTAGCCGATTGCACCCATATCAGACAATGCGTCCGCGCTTTGAGTTAGTGCTTCCTTTCCGCCAGGAGCCGCGCCACGGCGGCGCGCACTTCATCGATCCCGCCTTTCTCGCGCGCGGAGGTCGCCAGGACCGCCGGAAATGCAGCCGGGCGCTTGGTTAGCGCGGCTCCGACTTCATCGACGCGGCGGGCAAGTTCGTCCGCCGTCACGGCGTCCGATTTGGTGAGCACCACCTGATGGCTCACCGCCGCCTTGCCGAGCGCATCGAGGATCGGCGCGTCGGTGTCCTTGAGGCCGTGGCGGGCGTCCACCAGCACGTAGACGCGGGCAAGATTGGCGCGCCCCAGCAAATAAACGTGGATCATTTTGGTCCATGCCGCGATCTTGGATTTGGCGGCGGCGGCATAGCCGTAACCCGGCATGTCCACCAGATTGAGCCCGCTACCGCCGGTAAAGAAGATCAGTTCCTGCGTGCGGCCGGGTGTGCGCGAGGTGCGCGCCAGGCTGTTGCGGCCGGTGAGCGCGTTGATCAGGCTCGACTTGCCGACATTGGAGCGACCGGCGAAGGCGATCTCGGTGCCGCGCATCGGCGGCAGCGAGACGTCGGAGCCGGCGGCGGCGACAAAACGCCAGTCGCCGGCAAACAGCAGCCGGCCGGCTTCGATCTCTTTGCGGGTAAAGTCGTCGCTGGCCATAATCTGTCATGACCGGGCTTGTCCCGACCATCCCGTTTCGGGACGCGAAGTGCCACTCGAGGCGTGACAAGCCGGCGATGACAAGATCGCGAAGCCGCTTGCAACGCTACTGCTGCGGCTTTGCTTTCTTTCTCACAAACAGCTTCTTGATATTGTCGAACAATTCGACCTTGGCGCCGTGCTTGCGCATGATGATGCTCTGTTGCGTCACCGACAGCGAATTGTTCCAGGCCCAGTAGATCACCAGTCCGGCCGGGAAGCTCGCCAGCATGAAGGTGAAGATGAGCGGCATCCAGTTGAAAATCATCGCTTGCGTCGGATCGGGCGGCGCCGGATTGAGTTTCATCTGCGCCCACATGGTGATGCCCATGATGACCGCCCAGGCGCCGAGATGCAGGAAATGGCCGACCACGGGGACGGTCGTCGGATCGAACGGGATCAGGCCGAACAGATTGAAAATATTGGTCGGATCCGGAGCCGATAGATCATGGATCCAGCCGAAGAACGGCGCGTGCCGCATCTCGATGGTGACGAACAGCACCTTGTAAAGCGAGAAGAACACCGGAATCTGGATGGCGATCGGCAGGCAGCCGGCAAGCGGATTGATCTTTTCGCGCTTGTACAGCGCCATCAGCTCTTGCTGCTGCTTGGTCTTGTCGTCGGCATAGCGCTCGCGCAGCATCGTCATCTGCGGCTGCACGGCCTTCATCTTCGCCATCGAGGCGTAGGACTTGTTGGCGAGCGGGAAGAAGGCGCCCTTGATCAGCACGGTAACGATCAGGATCGCGAGACCGAAATTGCCGACAAGCCGGTAGAGATAGTCGATCACGATGAACAGCGGCTTGGTGATGAAGTAGAACCAGCCCCAGTCGATCAGCAGGTCAAAGCGGTTGAGCTTGTATTGCTTCTCGTAATCGTTGATGAGGTGCACTTCCTTGGCGCCGGCGAACAGCCGCGCGTCGGCGGAACCGGTCGCACCTGGCGCGATCGTCTGCTCGTCGAGCAGATAATCGGTCTGGTAGGTTGGCAGCGTGCCCAATTTTCCGGTCGAGAAATGCGCTTTGAGATGCGCATTGGTGTCCGGCAGCAGGGCGGCGGCCCAGTATTTGTCGGTGATACCGAGCCAGCCGTCCTTGACGTCGAAATTCATTACCTTCTTGTCGTCGATCTTCTTGTAGGTGATTTCCTGCAAGCCGTCGTCGCCGAGCACGCCGATGAGGCCCTCATGCAGGATGTAATAACCCGCCGTCTTCGGCGTGCCGTGACGCGAGATCAGTGCGTAGGGATAAAGACTGACCGGCTTGGCGCTTTTATTCACCACCTCGTCTTTGATCTTGAACATATATTTGTCGTCGACCGAGATGGTGCGGTGAAATTCCAGGCCCTCGCCATTGTCATAGGTCAGCGTCACCGGATGATCGACGCCGAGCGCGCCCGAGCCAGCTTGCGTCCACACCGTTTCCGAATTGGGCAGCTTCGCATCGGTGCCCTTCGCGGGGGTCCAGCCGAATTCGGCATAGAATGGATCGGGGCTGCCCGACGGCGAGAGCAGCACGATCGGCGGCGAGTTCGGATCGACGGTTTCGCGGTACTTGAGCAAAGCGATGTCGTCGATGCGGCCGCCCTTGAGCGCGATCGAGCCATGCAGCGTGCCGGTGTCTATCGCGATGCGTTTGGATTGCTTGATCGCCGCCTCGCGCGTCTCGGCTTGGGTCGCGGCGGTCGGCGCCGGCTGTCCCGGTATCGGGCCGGCGCCCGGCACCGGTGGCTGCGCGGAAGTCGTGGGCGCCGGCTGTCCTGTTTCGTTCGTCTGCGGGGCTTGCAGCGCCTGCTGCTGGGCCTGCCTCTGCTCGCGGGCTCGTTCCTGCGGCATGCCGACAAAATACTGCCAGCCGATCAACACAAGGGCTGAAAGCACAATGGCGATAATCGTGTTCTTGCTGTCCATCATCAGGTTACCGTATTGCCGCCGGCTGCGCGCCCCGCGTGCACGCGCCGAAGCGCGCCTTCGAAATCCTGCGTGATCCGCGCGTAGGACGTCTGCAATGCCGCGCGACGGCCGATCAGCACATAATCGTGTCCGCTGCGCATGCGCGTAATGTCCGTAAGCCGCACGATTTCCCGCAAACGCCGGCGCACCCGATTTCGCTCGACCGAATTGCCGACTTTCTTAGACACGGTGAAACCGAACCGTGCCGGCCCATCATCCGTTCGCTTGCGCGCCTGTAGCACGAGCGTGGAAGCCGCTATCCTGCTTCCCGACGCCGCGGCCAGAAAATCCGCCCGTTGCCTCAATCGTTCCATTGGACGCAGATGCGCGTTCGCCGTCATTATTTAAAGAGCCGGCACATGATCTTTTCCGAAACCGGCTCCCATTTTTTTCCGGATCATGCGGCTCAGGCGGAAAGCTTCTTGCGCCCTCGGCCGCGCCGTGCCGACAGCACCTTGCGTCCGCCCGTGGTGGCCATGCGTGCGCGGAAACCGTGACGGCGCTTGCGCACAAGCTTGCTCGGTTGATAGGTCCGCTTCACGATATATTTCTCCGCAGGGTGTGCCGTGGCGAGGAGACGAGTACCGCCCCTCAGTCCGCCAAGAAACCCTTGAACGAGGTCCGATCGGCACGGGATTTGCGCGGCTTATAAGGGAGGCCATTTGGCGCGTCAATGCGACCGCCGGCCTCGCGCGCGGCCCAATTTTGCCAGGTCACAAAATACTCACAAGGCGGTGAGGGTCCGCGTCGCCGGCCTGCATCGTGTATATAGCGCGAATGTCCGAAAAGCCGCCCAGCCCGCGCCAACCGCGCAGCCTTATGCGCCGGCTCTTGCCTGTGCTCGCGATCGTCCTGCTGGCGATTGCGGTCTATGCCGCGGTCGGGCGCGGCGGCATTTCGCTCGGGGGACTGGTGCGTCACCGCGCGGCCATTGGCGACTTCGTGGCCGGGCATCGGCCGCTGGCGGTGCTTGGCTATGTCGGGCTCTATATTGCCGCCGTGGCGCTCTCGCTGCCGGGCGCCACGTTCCTGACGGTTGCCGGCGGCTTTCTGTTCGGGATCGCGGTCGGCGCCCCGGCCGCCGTGATCGGCGCCACGGTCGGCGCAACCATCATCTTCCTGGTGGCGCGAACCGCGCTCGGCGAGCCGCTGCTGCGGCGGGCAGGACCGCGCGCCGCCCAGTTGGCGCAAGGCTTCCGCGAGGACGCCTTCAGTTATTTATTGTTCCTGCGGCTGGTGCCGGCATTCCCGTTTTTCCTCGTCAATCTGGTGCCGGCCTTTGCCGGCGTGAAGCTAGCCCCTTTTGTGGCCGCGACGGCGCTGGGCGTTGTCCCCGGCGCCCTGGTCTATGCCTTTGCCGGCACCGGCCTCGACAGCGTGATCGGCGCGCAGGAAGCCGCCAACCGCGACTGTCTTGCCGCCGGCCGCGCCGATTGCCATTTTGTGTTCGATCCGAAGGACGTGCTGACGCCGCAATTGATCGGCGCGCTGGTTGCGCTCGGCCTGCTTGCCTTGGTGCCGGTGGTGGTCAAGAAGTTGCGCGCACGCAAGCAGGCGATGAGGTGAGTTTTCAGTTAGCATCGCTGCGAAAGTTTTAGTGCATGGCGGACATACTCAAGCCGGATATTTGCGTGATCGGCGCCGGGTCAGGCGGCCTGTCGGTCGCCGCCGCGGCGGCGGCATTCGGCGTTCCGGTGGTGCTGATCGAACGCCACAAGATGGGTGGCGATTGCCTCAATACCGGCTGCGTGCCCTCGAAGGCGCTGCTGGCGGCCGCCAGACGCGCCGAAGTGACGCGCGGCTCGAGCGCGTTCGGCGTGAGCGCGCAAGGCGCGCAGGTCGACTTCGCCAAGGTAATGGCGCATGTGCAAGGCGTGATCGCCGACATCGCGCCGGTGGATTCGGCCGAGCGCTTCACCGGACTTGGCGTGCGCGTCATCATGGGCCACGCCAAGTTCAAGGACCGCCGCACCGTCACGGTCGGTGGCGTCGACATCCGCGCGCGACGCTTCGTGATCGCGACCGGCTCGACACCCGCGCTGCCGCCGATCCCCGGCATCGACAGCGGCCCGTATCTGACCAACGAGACCGTGTTCAAATTGACGGAGCTGCCGCGCGAACTCATCGTCATCGGCGCCGGCCCCATCGGGCTTGAAATGGCGCAAGCCTTTCGGCGGCTCGGCAGCAAGGTGACCGTGTTGGAAGCGGCGGCCCCGCTCGCCAAGGACGATCCCGAATGCGCCGCGATTGTCCTCGACCGTCTCGAACGAGAAGGCGTTGTCATCCACGCGGGGGTCGAGGTGACGCGCGTCGCGCATACGAGCGGCGTCGTCAGCGTGACAATCGCGGGCGCGGGCGGCGAAGAAACCATCACCGGAACGCATTTGCTGGTCGCCGCCGGCCGCAAGCCGGTCACGGATGGACTCGATCTCGACGCCGCGCGCGTGCGCACCGAGCGCGCTGGAATACTGGTCAATCGTAAATTGAAAACCTCAAACCGGCGCATCTATGCCGTCGGCGATGTCGCCGCCGGGCAATTGCAGTTCACCCACGCCGCCAATTATCACGCCGGCCTGGTAATCCGGAATGCGCTGTTCCGCCTGCCGGTGCGCGTGAACAACGATGCGGTTCCGTGGGTGACATTCACCGAGCCGGAACTGGCGCAGACCGGCCTGACCGAAGCGAAAGCGCGCGAACGCAAAATGAAGATTCGCATCCTGCGCTGGCCTTATCACGACAACGATCGCGCGCAGGCCGAGCGCGAGACCCATGGCCACATCAAGGTTATTACGACCGTGAAAGGTAAGATCTTGGGCGCGACCATCGTCGGCATCGAGGCTGGCGAATTGATAACCACCTGGACGCTCGCCATCGCGCAGGGACTGAACATCCGCAGCCTGACCGGCGTCGTTATTCCGTATCCGACGCTGTCGGAAATCGGCAAGCGCGCGGCGATCGACTTTTTTACGCCAAGTTTGACGAGCCCCTGGGTGCGGCGCATCATCGCCTGGCTGCGAATCTTCGGATGAGGGTCGTTTGGAAGCAGAGTCGACCAGCGAAGCAGGAATGACGTCGGCTCCGCGTGTTGCGCGCGGCCCGCGTATCGGGCTGTCCGGCCGGCTGCTGTTTCTGACCGTGCTGTTCGTGATGGTGGCGGAAGTTCTGATCTACGTGCCCTCGATCGCCAATTTCCGGCTCAACTGGCTCAACGACAGGCTCGCCGCCGCGCACACCGCGGCGCTAGTGCTGGAAGCAGGGCCCAGCGGCATGGTGCCGGAAAGCCTCGCCAAGCAGATTCTGCAAAGCATCGGCGCGCGTGCCGTCGCCATCAAGATGGGCACGGAGCGCCGGCTTTTGGCGGCCTCCAGCGTGCCGGATCGCATTGCGCAGGATATCGACATGCGCGAGGTCAAATGGTGGCGCGCGATCGCCGAAGCCTTCGACACGCTGCTGTTCTGCCAACCCGACGACGTCATCCGCGTGGTTGGCCCGGCGCCTATGGCGCATGGCGAATTCATGGAGGTCATTCTTGACGAGGCGCCTCTGTGCAAAGCGATGTTGACGTTTTCGGTCAACATTCTGCTGCTGTCGTTGCTAATTTCCGGCATCACGGCGACGCTGGTATTCTTTACGCTGCATTATCTCCTGGTGCGCCCGATGGCGCGCATCACCGACAACATGGTCGCGTTCCGAGCCGATCCGGAAAATCCGGCGCGCATCATCGCCGAGTCCGGCCGGCCGGACGAGGTCGGCACCGCTGAGGCGGAGCTCGCCGCTATGCAGCGCGAGCTTGCCTCCATGTTGCATCAGAAGAACCGGCTGGCGGCGCTCGGGCTCGCGGTGTCCAAGATCAATCACGATCTGCGCAATCTGCTGGCCTCGGCGCAGTTGTTCTCCGATCAATTGTCGAACCTGCCCGATCCCAAGGTTCAGCGTTTCGCGCCCAAGCTCATGCGTGCGCTCGAACGCGCCATCGCATTCTGTCAGTCGACGCTCTCCTACGGCGCCGCGCAGGAGCCGCCGCCCGAACGCAAGACGGTCGACGTCGAATCCCTGATCGAGGAAGTGCACGAGGCGCTTGGGCTTACGCTCGACGTGCCGATCCGCTGGATCGTTGCGGTCGAGCGCGGCCTGACCATGGAAGCCGATCACGATCAGATGTTCCGCGTGCTGGTCAATGTGGCGCGCAACGCGGTGCAGGCGCTGGAGACGCGCGGCGCGCGCGATCCGGCGCGCGACCAGATCCGCATCACCGGGCGCCGCGAGGGCAGCGTGGCGGTGATCGAGATTTCCGATACCGGCCCCGGCATCTCCGACAAGGCCCGCGCCCACATGTTCGAGGCGTTTCAGGGGTCCGCGCGCGCCGGCGGCACCGGCCTCGGCCTGGCGATTGCCGCCGAACTGGTGCGCGCTCATGGCGGCGAAATCCGCATGGTGCCGGGAACCATCGGCGCAACCTTCAGCATCACGATCCCCGATCGCGCGGTCGATCTTGACCTGCGGCGAGGCGAGCGCGCACGCGCCTGAAGCGCCGGCCGGCGGCGGGCCCGGCTTGCCAATAGGGTGTCGAGCCGTTAGCTATGCGCCCGGTTCCGCCGCCGCTTTCGCGGCCGTAACACGCGCCCGTAGCTCAGCTGGATAGAGCACCAGACTACGAATCTGGGGGTCGGGAGTTCGAATCTCTCCGGGCGCGCCACTACCCGCCGTTTCCATTGCCGATAGTCCGCCGCCAAATCTGCCGGTGAGATTTGCTTTGCCGCAAACTCGCCGGCGCGTTCATGCCGAAGGAACATTGCATGCGTCCCGCGCGTTTCGCCAAGTAGCAGCGCATTTGGAGCAAGGTATTGTCATGGTTGCAGCGTTTGGCGATACGATTTTGCGGCTCACATTGGCGGTGGCCGGCGGCATGGCGATCGGGATCAACCGTGACCTCGCTGGCAAACCGATCGGTATGCGTACTCTGGGGCTGGTCGCGCTCGGCGCATCCGCCGTCACGGTGGAGACCACACAGTTTCACGATCTGGTCGATAATCCCCTGGCTCTGGCTCGCGTTCTGCAGGGCATCATCGAAGGGACGATGGCCGGCATCGGCTTTCTTGGGGCCGGCGTGATTCTGCGTGATGTCAGGGCGAGGGAAGTCGAGGGGCTGACGACAGCGGCAAGCGTATGGGTGACCGCGGCGCTCGGCATCGCCTGCGGGCTCGCGGCTTGGCCGGTCGCCGGCACGATGCTGGTGTTGACGCTGCTGCTGCTCGGGTTTGTCCGCAAGCTCGAAGCCAAGCTGCATGTCAAAAAGTCGCGCGGTTCTAGCGGCCGATAAAATTCGGTAACCGCCGTTCGGCCGTCGCCTTGACGCCTTCCTTGAAATCGTCGGTCTTGCGCAGCACTGTCTGCTCCTTGAGCTCGTGCTCGGTCGCCTTGCGCACACGGTCGGCGATGTCGCCGCGCATAGTCGCGCGCGTTGCGATCAAGCCGAGCGGGGAGTTTTCCGCGATCTCGGCAGCGAGCTTCATCGCCGCGTCGCGCACCTGATCCTGCGACACCAGCACATCCGCCAATCCCATTGCGTGCGCCTCATCGCCGGGCACGCGCCGGCTGGTGTAGAACATCATCGCGGCCTTGGTCGCCCCGATCACCAGCGGCAGCGTCACGGTCAGGCCGAAGCCGGGGTGGAATCCGAGCCGGGTAAAATTCGCCGCAAAACGCGCCTCAGGGCAGGCGACGCGAAAGTCCGCCACCATCGCAAGTCCGAGCCCGCCGCCGACAGCCGCGCCATGCACGGCCGCGACGATCGGCTTCCTGGTGCGGAACAGCCGATTGCCCTCCATGTAAAGATGATTGACGGCGATGTCGCGGTCGACGCGCTGGCCGTCTTTGTCGAGCGCCGAGCCATCGCCAAAATTCGCGCCGGCGCAGAACGATTTGCCTTGCGCCGCCCACACCACGGCGCGGCAGTCTTTGTCCTGGTCGAGTGCTTCAAGCGCCGAGGCGATTTCCTTGATGAGCGCAATATCGAAAAAATTATGCGGTGGCCGGCGGATCTCGATCAGCGCCACATGGCCGGTTTTCTCGACCGCAATATCGGTGAAGGGACCCATGACATTATCCTTGTGTTACTCGGCAGCAGCGCGACGTTCCGCCGGCAGCTTGACGATCAATGCATCGGCTAATGACACGCCTTGCCCTTGCGGATGCACGATCACCGGGTTGAGATCGATTTCGGAAATATCCTCGGCATGATCGGCGGCAAAGTGCGACAGCCGCACCATCAGTTCGACCAGCGCATCCATGTCCGCCGGCGGCGCGCCGCGCCACGCGCCGAGCACGGACGCAGCCTTCAGCCGGCCGATGAGCGCACGCGCAGCATCATGGCCGAGCGGCACCGGCGCCAGCGCCACGTCGCCGAGCGCCTCAACCAGCACGCCGCCGAGCCCTACCATCAGCAGCGGTCCCCAGGTCGGATCGCGGTTGACGCCGAGAATGACTTCGCGCCCTTGCGCGACCATCGGCTGCACCAGCACGCCCTCGATGCGCGCGTGTGGCGCGTAAGCTTTGGCGGCCGCCAGCACGCGCTCGTAGGCGGCCGGCGCTTCCATGCTTGAGATGTTGAGCGCTACCGCGCCGGCTTCGGTCTTGTGCGGAACGTCCGCCGACTGCACCTTGAACGCCATCGGCCGTCCATAATCGCGCGCGGCGGCTTCGGCGACCGCGACCGATTGCGCCAGCGTGCCTGCGTCGCCCCCGACGATGCCGTAGGCCGCCAGCAGCGGGCGCGCCTGCCATTCGCACAAGACATTACCGGCGCGCTTGAGCAGCGCGCCCGCAGTAGCGCGGTCCGCCGTCCAGGCGCTCTTCTCTTTTGGCGACGGCGGACGTTCGCGTCGCGCCCGGTAATCCGCCATGGCCCGCATCGTGCGCGCGCAGCCATCGGCATTGATGAACAGCGGGTAGCCCGCCTCGTTGAGAATCTCGACGCTTTTTTCGGACGGCAGCGTGTAGCTCCACATGAACACCGGCTTTTTGGTGTCGCGCGCCAGCGCCGCAAGTTTCGGCTGATCGTTGGCCAGAAAAGCCGAGCGGCGCGCGGTCACCACCACCATGACGCCGTCGATCAACGGCGATTGCGCCACCAGCCTGGCAAACTCGGCATAACCGAGCTTGTGCACGCCCTGCGCGGTCGAATCGACCGGGTTCTGCGAGGTGCCATAGGGCGGCAGGTGCACGTCGATCGCCGCGCGCGTTGCCGCG